>JAFDAW010000236.1 GCA_019313605.1 Deltaproteobacteria bacterium | reverse complement strand
GTAGGGGTGTCGCGGTGTCGCGCGCCGATCGTCGGCCGAGATCGATGGCGCCTGCTCGACGGGCTCGACGCTCTGTCCGATGGGTTCGACAGGCTGTGCGATGGGTCGGACGGGCGGCTGGGCGGCGATTTCTTCGGCAGGCTCGTGCGCGATTTCTTCGACAGGTTCCTGCACGGTTTTTTCCGGTCGAGCCATCTTTACATCGACCGGAACCGAGAGCGGGTAATGTTCCTGCTCGCCCGCCGCAGCTGAAGCCGCGCTGCTGGTCGACGCGGAGGCTGCACCTTCGCAACGCGGGTCCGCTTTTAGCGCAGGTGATTCTTTTTCGAGGAGTGCTTTCCGGACCGGGTGCCGCTGCTGCTCGCCGCGCTTGAGGGTGTAGGTCGGCTTTGCGCCAGGCGCCGACGGATCGGCTCCCGCTTCTCCCTGAGTGGGCTTGAGCGTTGTATTCAGGGCCGGCGGTCCGCCGACTTTGTCCTCGATGATCCACTCGAGTTCGTTTCGGAGATCACTCGACAGGTTTTCGAACTGCACCGCCGCGCTGTACATCCCTTCTTCGCCGATGCGTTTGTCGTAGCTGCTGCGCAGAATCCGGCCGTCTAACGTGATCGCTTCCGCGGCTCCGAGAGATTCTGGCAGCGTGACGAGAACCAGCTTGCCAGCTTCGATTTCGAAGGGGGAGATCAGCCGGCAGCCCCCCGTGGAGAGGTCGACCAGTGTGGCGCGTCGCGGAATTTCTCCGGTCTGAAAGGAAATTTCGAGTCCGACTGCAACCCGCGGCTCGCGCCGCTTCTCGTCTCCGCGGTAGAGGCTGTGCATGACCAGCAGCCGAAGTGCTTCGGGGTGCACGGGGCGCCGCACCAGGAAGTCGAACCCGACCTGGCGAAGCTGATCGCGCAGCGTCTTCGAGTCTTGATCGACGACCACGACGCGAACGGGCGGGTCCTCGTCAGCCGAGGCTTCGTCGATCGCGGCAACGGCAGATATCCGTCGGGGAGTCGCCATCAGCAGCGATTTGGGATGAGGCGTGTTGGGTGCGATTGCGCCACCCTGCACGCGACCAAACTCGACCTCGAGTTCTTCGAGGATTCTCTGGACGTCGTCCAGCTCGCCATCGTCCAATATGAGGACCGAGGGAATGTTTGCCAAACGATGTACCTCGACGCCGAATTCAGCTCAGCCCTCTACGAGTCGTCCAATCTGCATCTCTTCTGTAGCCCTCAGGGGCCTTCTTTTTTCGGGGCATCGGCAGGGGCGGTGGGTGGGTGATGGCGCCAGACCCACCCGAGAACTCCTAGGGAAAAGGCGGTGGCGGCCGCCGGCATCGGCCCGACTTCGGGGATGATCGCCGTGCCGAGGACGGCCGCGGTGTTGTTCGCGATATGGCAACCCATCGAGGCCCGAACGCTTCCCGCCAGGTAGGCGATGGCGCCCAGATAGAGGCCGAGAATCGCGGCGAAAGCTGAGTGGATGGGGTCCATGTGGAGCGCGCCGAAGAAGGCCGAGGCGAGCAGGATCGCCGCGATTGGCCCATAGCGGGTCTGGAGGCCGCGCTGCACGAGACCGCGGCAGAGGAGCTCCTCGGCGATACCCGGTACCAGCGCGAAGCTCAGCAGCGCGAAGGCGAGCGTTCCGCCGCGGGCTCCGGCGAGTTCGGATTCGAATTGAAAGAGCACGCCGCTGTCTGGCGGCTCGATCAGTCGGTAGACACCATCGAGCGAGTAACTCAGGGCGAGGGTTCCGAGCGCGAGCAGCGCCAGTGTGCCCCGCGAAAGCCCGCTCGGGCCAAGCCCCAGCCTGGCTGTGACCCCGAGCGGTGAACGCACTGCGAACGCGAACGCGAGCATCGCGAGGAAGGTCTCGAATCCGAGCGTGTCGCCGAATCGGCCACCGCTGCTCGCCAGGGGTCGGATCGCCACCAACGCTCCGACGGCCAACGAGGCGAACACGAGGGTGAGCGCGTTGCGTCGAGTACTCACGCGGGCAACGTACAGCTTCCGCGAGCTGGTTGGGAATAAGACCGGCGAATCCTTCGGATTCACTTTGCGGCGCTGAGATCTATCGATCTCAGCTGGCGGCACTTTGCCGACTGCTATTCTTTTCTTCGTGTCGGAATCTGATCTCGCTCCGGGTTTCCTGGTGGCGATGCCCCAGTTGATGGACCCCAATTTCCACCGGGCGGTCATCCTGGTGATCCACCACGATGAGACCGGCAGCTTCGGGGTCGTACTGAATCGCTCGACCGACCTCACCGCTCCCGTGCTGTGTTCGACCCTCGAAATCGAATGGAAGGGCGACCCGGATTGGGAAATCAACTGGGGTGGCCCCGTTCAGCCTCATACGGGATGGGTGCTGTTCGGCTCGGACGAAGATTGCGAGCGACCCGAGGAGGTCACCCAGATCCAACCGGGCTTGTGGTTTGCGGGTTCACTCGACGTGCTCCGAGGCATTGCGAGCGATCCGCCCGGCCGGATTCGGGTGTTGCTCGGTTACGCGGGTTGGGGGCCGGGGCAACTCGAGAACGAACTCACGCAGGGGGCCTGGATCACAGCCCCCGTCTGCGAAGAAACCGTCTTCGAGGTCGCGTCAACCGAGATGTGGGAGCATGTCGTTCGCAGCCTTGGGATCGAGCCTTCGAGCCTCATCGCGACTCGGGGAGTCCATTAGAGCCGCCCGCGGCGCCCTGCCAGATCGCGGAAGGGTCGGATTTCCCTATCGATTCCATTGCTCCTATAGAACTCGAGGCCTCCGGCCAAAGGTCGGGTCGGGTGCGGCTGTGACAGTGCGCACTCAACGAGCTGCCCCAAGGTGCCGATGCGGGAGGCATGTCGGAGCCGGATGACATCCTGCCGTTTGCGGCCTTGCCCAAGTCCGAGACGGTGCTGCCTTCGATCGGGGACTCGCTCTCCGAGATCGTCGAGCAGTTCAGCGGCCACGGGGCGTTGGGCATCCTCGCGATCGACGCTTCCGTGTTTTCCGACATCGAGCGCAGCTTTGGTGGCTCGGCGCGCCTCGGGGCGATGTTGTCGCTCCGGGAAGCCGTGGAGCAACTGATCGGCGATCGGCTGGGGATCAGTGACTTGATTCTCGCAGGTGAGACCGGTCGCAATGAAATTGTGGTTCTGCTGTTTCGGGACCTCACGGAGACGGATTTCTCCAGCCGAGAACTACCCGATCTTCACGGTGCTCTCTCGCAGGGCCTAAAGGCGCGGGGAACCGGAATCGGATATCCACATCTCAAGACGACCCCGAGCCTTCCGATCGGCACTTCGGCAGCACTCTGCAATCCCACGATTGGCGCAGAGACACAAATTCGAGACGCGATCGAACAAGCGCGCAGCGACGCTGCGCTCAACGAGAAGATCGCCGCTCGGCGCCGACGTCAAAAACTCTTCGAGTTGGTGCTCGAGGGCAGGATTCGCTCCGTCTATGAGCCGATCGTAGACGTCGCGACACGGACGGTATTTGGATACGAGGCGCTCGCACGCGGACCGGAAGGTTCGGAGTTTCACTCGCCGGCGGCATTGTTCAAGAGTGCAAGCGAAGAGGATTTCATTTTCCAGCTCGATCGTCTTTGCAGAACGAGCGGTCTAGACGGCGCGAGAGATTTTCCGGGCGACGCAAAACTCTTTCTCAACATCCGCCCGACGACCATCTACGATCCGAACTTTCGCTCCGAAGCCCTGCGCCGGACGCTCGATGGTTGCGGACTTTCCCCAACGGACCTCGTGCTCGAAATTTCCGAGCAGGAATCGATCTCGAACTTCGACATCTTTCGCGAAATTCGTGACTACTACGGGAATCTCGGTTTCCAGATCGCGATGGACGATGTCGGATCGGGGTACGCGAGCCTCGAATCAGTGATCGAGTTGAGCCCCGAGTTCGTCAAGGTCGATCGAGCGTTCGTGGCCGGGATCGACGAGGACCTCAACCGCCAGGAGCTGCTGCGGGCACTGCACGCGGTATCGGAAAAGATCGGCGCGCGCATCATCGGCGAAGGGCTCGACACACTGGAAGAACTCGAAACGCTCGGCCGCCTCGGGATTCCTTTCGGTCAGGGTTGGCTCTTCGGCAAGCCCCACCCCTTGCGCACGGACACCTGAAGCCGCACCGAGACATTCATCGATCCCAAAATGAGAGCGCCGCCCGCAGTGCGGCGAACCGGCTGCGGCGTATACTTTCTCTGTATTCATCGGGGGGAGCGTGGGTCGCAAAGTTGGCGTGATCGCGGTGGTTCTGGTTGCACTGGTGGGGGTGCTGGCGGTCTACCTCTACAACCGGGTCACCGTTCTCGACCACGAAGCCGTGACCGACTCGGTCTCCGTAATCTACGGCGCCGGTGGAAACGTTGCAGTGCTTCGAACCCAAAGTGGGGCCGTCGTCGTCGACACGATGACGTTTCCCATTCAGGGTCGGCGCATCCTGGTACTCGCCGAGAGGCTCGGTGGCGGACCCACCCAGGCCGTCATCAATACCCACTATCACGCGGACCACACGCACGGGAACCCGGCCTGGCCGTTGGGGACGCGGATCGTGGCGACCGAGCGCACGCGCGCCTATCTCGAGCGGTTCGACTCAGCCTTCTGGGAAGGCCTGACCGCTGGGGCAGCACCCAACGATCTGTTCACAGACAGGCATGATTTGAGGATCGGCGACAAGACGGTCCGCTCCCACTACCTGGGGCGCGGCCACACAGGAGGCGATCTCGTCGTTCTCTTCGTCGAAGATCGCGTCCTTCACACGGGCGATCTCTTCTTCAACCGCCGATATCCGAACATCGACCTCGAGGCGGGTGGTTCGGTACAACAGTGGGCGGAGACGCTCGAGCGCGTGCTCGCGCTTGATTTTGACCGGGTCATTCCGGGACACGGTCCCGTGACGGATCGGGCCGGCCTGCTCGAATTTCAGCGCTTTATCGCGGAACTCGCGGAGTTTGCGAGCGAGTCCGCTGCGGCCGAGATGTCCCTCGAAGAGACCCTGGCTGCGGCCAATCTCGAGCACGATGGAGCTTTCGAGGAGCTGTCGGTCCCCTTCTTGTTCAAATTCGATCGGGACTTCGTAATTCGACGCGCGTGGGAGGAGGCGAGCGGGGTCGTCCAGCCGGTCGAGCTCGAGGCCCCGGCAGCGTCGGGGAATCTTTGAGATGGCGGATTCCAGCCGGCCCGAGAGACTTGGTGACGCCGAAATCGAACAGGCGCTGGAGGGCGTTCCGGGCTGGACGATTCACGGTGGCAAACTGCACCGCGAATTTCGCTTCCGAAATTTCAATCAGGCTTTTGGTTTCATGACCCGCGCGGCTTTGTACTCGGAGACGATGGATCATCATCCGGAGTGGTCGAACGTCTACGCTACGGTTATAGTGGATCTCGTGACGCACAGCGCGGACGGCATCACGAAGCTGGATTTCGATCTCGCGAAGAAGATGAACGGGATCTCGGAAGAGTTTTCCAAACGAAAGGACGCCTGAATGAGCTGGGCGCTCCGGTCAGTGAGTCACATCGGCAGCGTTTCGTTAGGCGTGATATTTGTCGTCGCGTTTCTTCTGCTGGGTCAATTCTTCACGCTCTCCCATTCAGCCGATCACGATTCGGGACAGAACGATTGTGTGGTATGTAGCATCTCGAAATCGCACAAGCAGGTGTCCGTCCCGCTGATCACAGTGGGTACAGCTGTGCCGGCTGGGTTGATCGGTCCGGTGTTCGTGCAGGCACCGCCTATCCTGAAGCTCATCGTTTGCGATACCCAGCGTAAGCGCGCACCTCCCATTTCTTCCTGATTCCTGCGACGCGTTCTCGAATCTGATTTTGCCCCGTAGGGGTGACGCGTGCGGCCGATCCCATCTCGATCAATGACGCCTGCATCTGCGAACTGCATCTGATTGGGAAAAGAGGTACACAATGTGGAGTAACGAGAGGTG
>JAFDAW010000235.1 GCA_019313605.1 Deltaproteobacteria bacterium | reverse complement strand
GCAAGTGAGAAGGCGGTCCCGATGTTGGGATGCCCCGCGAATGGCACTTCGGCGGCTGGAGAGAAGATACGGACTTCTCGGGTATGCCCGGCTTCCGGTTGCAAGACGAACGCGGTCTCCGCAAAATTGAACTCCCGGGCAAGCTGTTGCATCTGCCGACCGGAGAGTCCTTCGGCTTCGGGTAGAACGGCCAGCTGATTGCCGCCAAACCGCACATCGGTAAAGACATCGCAGATGTAATAGCGATAACGCATGGCCGTTCGATCTCCTCCAGCAGGCGAGTGGTCGATCAGTCGTTCATTGCACTTCAGTCGCCGCGACCGACACCAGCAGCAGAATCCAGATTCCGATCAGGATCAACCCGCTCAGTGCGAATGCAAAGAGGCGCTGGGTGACGTTGTTGCTTCCGAGGTGAATGAAAGAGTGCACACAGCGCGAACCGAAATAGAGCCAGGCGAGCACAACCGCCAACGGCGTAACACTGCCGGTCACGTAGAGAAAGATCACTGCGATGTAGAACAGGGGGGGCACTTCGAAGTGATTCTGCATATGCCGCCCGAGCACCTGCAGGCGGGGAGTCTGCTCGCCGTCGTTGTAGAGCCGGTAGTAGCGGATACTGACATCGCGCCGCCGGATTGCCGCCACGCGCGATCCGCCCGTGTAGGCGACGACCGAAGCCGTGAGCATGAACATCGCGATCGCCGGAAATAAAATCGCCGAGGAGTCCATGGTCACTCCTTGTAGCGGCCCGGTGAGCGATGCACGCCTGCCGCCTGATGCCGTGGCACTCGTCGTCCTGTCACTGTTCGCAGTCGGACGCCGAGAAACCGGAACGCGCCCATCCTACCAGATCGCGATCCGAAGAATTCGCGCAGTGGGCCAGGAGCAACGCCGGGTCAGTTCGGGTTCTCGAGCACGACCTTGAGTAGCCCCTTTCCGTAACGCTTGGCTTTTGCGGGGCCGATGCCGTGGACGAGCAGCAACTCGTCGATCGTGCGCGGGCGTTCCGCGACGATTTCTCGCAGCGAGCGATCGCTCGCGACCACGTACGGGGGCACCCCCTGGGCGGATGCGCGCTTCAGGCGGTAACTGCGAAGCGCTTCGAAGAGCGCCTGATCTCGAGCGCCGAGAATCTCCGCCCTGTCGCGCGGAACCGCTTTGCGCGGAGCCGCTTTGCGAGGAGCCGCAGTGCGCGGGGCGAGTGGATCCCGAGATTTCGATTTTTCGATGGGAGTCTTCTCGAGCGGCGGGAGCAGCAGGCGCACGGGGCGTTCACCGCGCATCGCCGAAATGCCTTCGTCGGTGAGCGCCACCACCGGGCGATCGAGGCCAAAGAAATCGACCCAACCCGCGGTCACACAGCGCCGCAGCAGATGCGTCAGCCAGTCCTCGCGATAGGCGCGCAACACTCCGAAGGTCGGCGTCCGGTCGGCACCCATGCGCTCCAGGCGCGGATCCTTCACGCCTCGCAGCAGCGCAACCGCCGCACTCAGCCCGAAGCGCCCGTGAATTCGCGCGACGCCACTGAGTGCCTTGCGGACCAACAGCGTCACCTCTTCGGGATCAAAGGCCTCTACACCACCCGCACCCGCCGCCAATGCCTCGCAGACATCGCAGCGCCCGCAACCCGCCAGGGTTTCGGCCTCGTCACCGAAGTACCGCAACACGGCGTCGTGACGGCAACTGCCACCCTCTGCGAAGCGCATCAACTCGAGGAACATCCCCCACTTGTGTTCCATCACGTGTTGGACGGACCCATTCTGCGCCATGTCCATCTCGAGCAGCGCGCGGCGGCGCGCCATGTCGCCCGGCGACACGATCATCAAACCGAGCGCGTCGTCCCCGTCGCGCCCTGCGCGACCGACTTCCTGGTAGTAGGCTTCGATCGAGCCGGGCGGCGAGAAGTGAATCACCGCGCGCACGTCGGCGCGGTCGATCCCCATTCCGAAGGCGTTGGTGGCGGCGACGACTTCGAGTTCGCCCGAAGAAAACGCCCGGTGGACCTGCTCGCGCCGCGCACCGCTCTTGCCCGCGTGGTAGGCCATGCACTTCCAGCCATTCGCGCTCAGACGATCGGACTGGACCTCGGCAATCTTTCGCGTTGGGCAGTAGAGGATTGCCGCGCCGCGGTCCGCACCGGGAGTGCCGAGCGCTTCTTCGATTGCTGCATCGATGCAGCGCTCGCGCTCGCGTTTCTGCTGGACCTCACGAACCCGCAGCGAAAGATTCGGGCGCGCAAAACCGTAGATGAGCTGCGGGGTCTCGGCGGGCAGCCCGAGCCTCTCGAGAATCTCGTCGCGCACGACGGGAGTTGCGGTCGCCGTACAGGCGAGCACTCGAGACTGCGGGAAATCTCCGAGCAGCTTGCCGATTTCGAGGTACTCGGGACGGAAGTCGTGCCCCCACTCGCTGATGCAGTGCGCCTCGTCGATCGCGATCAGCGGACAGTCGAGCCCCTTGAGCATCGCGCGGAAGCCCGCGAACGCCAGCCGCTCCGGGGCCGCGTAGACCAGATCGAACTCACCGCGCGCAATCGCCGACACGCGGCCACGCAACTCATTGGGATCGAGCGTGGCCGCAAGATAGGTGGCGGCAATGCCCCGCTCCTCGAGAGCTTCCACCTGATCGGCCATCAGCGAGATCAGCGGAGAGATCACGAGTGCGGTGCCGGGCAGAACCAGAGACGGCAGCTGATAGATCAGGCTCTTGCCGCCACCGGTCGGCGCAACGAGCAACAGGCGGTCTCGACTCAAAAGCGTTTCGATCGCCTGCCGCTGCCCGGCTCGAAACTCGCGGTGGCCGAGGCGCTCGAGCGCCGCCTCGAGATCTGTCGCGGACGCGATCGGGTGCGGCACCTCGGTCGAAGGATCGGTCATCAATTACCTACGCGGGACCTTGCGGGGTGCCTGAATCGGCCAGCCTCCAACAGAAACGCGAAGCCCTGGCCGCCGCCATGAGGGAAACCTCTTGCTCGAGAGAGTGAAAAACCTCAGTGCACAGCCAAACTAGCACGCAGAATTGCCGCTGGAATGCACCAAGGCTGCACAATCGCCCGCGCGGGAACCCACGCGCCGGTAGCGCCCGGCCATACGTGATATCCTGAGGACCTCAGCAATTGCCGAGCCGGCCGGTCAGTCGCGTGGAATGTGGTGCACAGCATGAATGTTTTCTCCCCTGCAGCGAGGTTCGCCGCGCCGCTGGGCGGCTGCTTTCTGATCCTCTTGGCATTCGCCCAGATCGGCTCTGCGGCACCCGGCTCAGATGATCCCAAAGCGCGCGAGCACGCCCCGTTTCGGCCCGACCAGCTCATCCTGAAGCTCTCCGAGGAGCGCGCAAAATCGCTGGATCTCGGGGATGGCAGCGCACTGAGCGCGCTGCTCGTGGAGCACGGCGCCGTGAGTCAGCGCCGAGCCTTCGTCGCGCCCGGAAGTCCCCAACCCTCGATCGCGACCTCAGCGCAGACCGCCGAGCGCGCGCGGCGGCGCTTCCCCAAGCGGGCCGCCCGAGCGCCACGCGTCCAGCAGGCTCCCGATCTCGAAAACATCTTCGTCGTTCAGCTCGCGGACTCCACGGATATCGTGCAGGCGATCGCAGAGTTGGCCGCACAACCGGAAGTGGTCTTCGCCGAACCCAACTTTCTCTATCACACGATGGAGGTCCCCCTCCCGGAAGAGCCGTTCATCCCCGACGACCGCTATCTCTCGGAGGACGGAGTCCATTTTTCTGAGAGCGCCTGGGGACAGACGGTTCCCGATCTCTGGGGGATCGAAAAAATTCGAGCCATCGAGGGGTGGAACGAATTCGACCTCGACGACAGCGGCGATTTCGACCCCTCCGAGACCCGCCCCGGCGAGCACGTAGTGGTGGCCGTGATCGACTCGGGACTCGACGCCAACCACCCCGACATCGCCGGCAACCTCTGGCGCAACTCCGCCGAAATTCCGGACAACGAAATCGACGACGATGGAAACGGATTCGTGGACGACGTCTTCGGTTGGGACTTCGTCGACGACGACGGAATCCCCGAAGATCGCGCCGGCCACGGAACGCACGTGTCGGGCACCATCGCCGCACACGGTGACAATCAGATCGGAGTCATCGGGGTCGCACCGTGGGCGAAGATCATGGCCCTCAAGGGCCTCGCCGACTCGGGTGCAGGAGACGCCATCACGCTCGCCAACGCTGTCCGCTATGCGGCCGATACCGGGGCCGACATCATCTCTGCATCCTGGGGCGGGCTCGCCGCGTCGGCGGCCCTGACCGAAGCCTTTCGCTACGCGCAAAGCCTCGGTGTGTTGTCGATTGCTGCCGCGGGCAACTCCGATGCCAACGTGGCGAGCTTCTCGCCGGCGAATCTCGACGAAGTATTCGCCGTCGCCGCCACCGACCCGGATGATGTCCGGGCATCCTTCTCGAACTTTGGAATCGAGATCGATGTCTCGGCGCCCGGGGTGGCGATTCTGTCACTCAATGCAAATGCCGGAGCAAACCGGATCGCGGAGGGTAACCCCGAGCGCATCGTCGAAGGCGATTATCTCCAGATCGATGGCACGAGCATGGCGTGCCCCCACGTATCCGGCGCGGCGGCCGTCTTGCTGAGCCAGGATCCCGG
>JAFDAW010000234.1 GCA_019313605.1 Deltaproteobacteria bacterium | reverse complement strand
TTGGAAGTTCAACAACACCCAACGAGAGGAGGCACCGGTGGAACGATACATCGGCATGGACGTACACGCCGCGAGCTGCACGCTGGCGGTGATTTCCGAGAAGGGCCGGAAGCTGAAGGACTTTCCGGTCGAGACCAATGGCCAAGCGCTCGTCGAGGCCATCCGAATGATTCCTGGGCACAAGCATTTGGTTATGGAGGAAGGTCTTCAAAGTGCTTGGCTCTACGAGACCCTCAATCCACACGTGGACGAACTCGTGGTGACTGGAGTCACGGAGAGCCGAGGTCACAAGAGCGACAAGGGGGATGCCTATGGCCTGGCCGAGAAGCTTCGTGTAGGAAATCTCGACAAGCCGGTTTTCAAATCACCGCGTCAGTTCACTCACCTGCGCGAACTCTCTCGGATTCATTTGACGCTGGTTGGGGACGTTGTGCGGGGACAGTCTCGGATCAAGAGCTTGTATCGTTCACGCGGCATCTTGGTCTCCGGCGTAAACGTCTCGGTGTCCGTCACCGAGAGGAGTGGCAGAAACAGCTCTCTTCGAGTTCACAGACGAGAGCGATGAGACTCTACGATCACCTCGACTTCTTGCTGGAGCAGAAGAAACAGGCAGAGGCCGACCTTCTTCGAGAGGCGAAGAAGCACGCCATCGTCCGGGTTCTGGAGACGGCGCCGGGCTTCGGACCGATCCGCGCCGCACGGCTGGTTCCGATCGTCGTGACACCTCACCGGTTTCGCACGAAGCGACAGTTCTGGAGCTACTGCGGTCTCGGCATTGTGACTCGATCGACCTCCGACTGGATCCAAGCAGCCGACGGAGGCTGGATCAAAGCACGTGTTCCGCAGACCCGGGGGCTCTCACGCCAACACAATCATTTCTTGAAGAGCATCTTCAAGGGTGCAGCAACGACGGTGATCACACAGTGCAACAAGGATCCCATTCATGCGCGCTACGAGCGGCTCCTCGATGGAGGCACCAAGCCAACGCTCGCGAAGCTGAGCTTGGCGCGTATGATCGCAGCGACGGTGCTGCGGATGTGGAAGGACGAGGAGGAGTACGACCCCGGACGAGGAGGTCCATCGACAGTCACGCGCGAAGGCTAAGCGATGGCTCGATCGGGAGAGTCGGCAAGAAGGCAGTCCTTCTAGTACGCAGCCGCGAAGAGTGTTCGCATGCCACGCTTTGCGTGGCCGCGGGGGTGAGTATCCATGAATTTCCTGGCCAACGACAAACGATCGGAAGGTCCCACGGATAAGCTATGCCCCTCCGAAGAACCAAACGAAGCGATGGCCGACAGAGGCCCAGATGGAAGGATGGTTCCCACATTACTGTGGAGAGCACACACGCCAACGAATCGCGATGCAATGGAATTGCACTCGAACCGAACCGTCAGACCGAGCCGCTCGTAACAGTTCCGCAGCTGCTCAAGCGGAGCCACGAGAACAACGTCTCCACTCGAGACCGCCCAGCCAGAACGGGAGCAGACGCCCGGATCGAAGAATCTGCGGCGATGGGGGAAGTACGTCTTGCGCTCCGACCCTATGGAAAGTACGTCTTGCGCTCCGACCCTATGGAAGGCATTTGAAGCTGGTAGCCCTGTTACTCGAATTGCCGAGTGGGTGGGCGCAAGCGTCGAGGTTATCGAGAAGAACGATCGGCACGTCTTACCACTAGACCACACCGATCTCAGCTTCACGAGAGTGGACCGAACCAAATCAGCTCGATCGGGCGACATTCGTCGTCGCAAGTAGTTGAAAAGAATGGTGACCCGGGCGCGATTCGCTGGGCAGCTTCGCTGCCTTGCGCTTGCGAAGCTTCGCTTCGCCGCGAACGCGCGACCCCCAGCTTCGGAGGCTGTTCCGGGAAACCTGTAACCTACCGGTGTTACTTCGCTATTCGGAAAACTTGGTTCGGTCCGGTAGTGCCATGAGGTGCCAGGAAGTGCCATGAGGTGACACCGTCACGTCGGGCGGGCGCGGGAATCGCGAGCCAGCGAAGCTGGCGATGCGCATCGCGGACGAGCACAGCTCGTCCGCTCGCGAACCCGCCTTGCACATTTCGCGGCACCGAGGCGGCACCGAATTCCGAGCACTTGCGCACACCCACCACTCCTATCATGGCTGGGAGGTATGCCTGAGGTACGATTCGCCAGCAAACGCTCCGGTCCCAGCGCTAACGGCTAGCGCTGTTCGGTGCGGTTGAGCGGCCAGACATTGGGCGGCGTCGACGCAATGCGCAAAGGACCATCATGGCAGCGTATCTGGTAGCGAACTACCGAATCACTAACTCCGAGGCTTACGGAGCCTATCCCCCTGCCGTCATCTCGACACTGGTTCTCCTGAGTGCGGCTGCTAGGTATCTCCGCTGGGGCTCTCGCTCTTCTCCAGGCGATCCAGACGTTCCGTCAACTGTCGGAGAGCATTCTGCAGCCGGTCACGAGCGGCCCGCCAGTGTTCTTCCGCGACAGTCCGTAGCTCTTCAAGTTCTTTCGAGATTCTCGAACGCTCGTCGTCCAGCTCCTGGACGGTCTTGCTGTCAGCCGCTTCGGAATCTTCCTTCAGCTTGCCGATTCGCTCGGAAGCCTCGCCGAGCTGGTCGTCGAGCTTGGCGAGTTCCTTGGGCGGGACCTTTGTGGGCGCACCGACGCGGGGTGGCTCAAGCGGCTGCTTCGCCACCGAGCCTGCCGCATCCGTGACCGACTCGGTCGCCTTCTGCTCGCCGCAAGCGGCGAACCAAAGAGCGCCGCACAGGATGACCGCGACCCAACCTCGCATCGAGCCCTTCGACAAGTCCATCTTGGCTCCTCCTATCCCCAGGCGCTCGAACCAGAACTTCGAGAGCGGCGTCAGCACCCTCCCCTTGTCCGGGATGCGTGTCGGCAAGACGACGTCGTAGGCCGAGATCCGATCCGTGGCGACCATCAGGAGCTGCTCGCCCAGGTCGTAGATGTCGCGCACCTTCCCGCGGAAGAGGAGCTTCAGGTCCAGGCTTGCCTTCTCGTCAATGGTCGTCACTGCGGTGGCTCACCGCGTCGCCGGTCGCGAAGCCGCGCCGTTCGAGTTCCAGTCTCCTTTGCACCTCGCGAGCAGCGTGTTCCAACGCGGCATCGACGGCCGTGCTGACGTCGCCGCCAGCGTGCACGACCCTCACCTTTTCGCCCCGCGCGAGGCGCACTCTCACGGTGCAGCGAATCCTCTCGTGGCATGCCGCCTCGCCTGACTCGCCGAGCAGCAGGGTGACCGTACGGATCGCTCCCGCGAATCGACCCATCGCGAAGCGGGCGCGGCGATGCACGTCGTCGCGGAGTTGGTCGGAAAGCTCGGTTCTCTGCCCTCGCACCCAGATGCGCATCAAACCCCTTTCTCGCGAGATCTGTCACGCCCTTCCGCGGATGCCCCAGGCCCCCGCGTAACTCCTGGCCCTGGCGAGACGCCTCCACTGGATCTTCGGCCTGGCGAAATCCCCGTCAGCAGCTGGGCCCAGCGCTCTGCCTCGACGCGAGTCTCCTCCCACACGTAGAAGCCCGGCCCGCGGATCGCGAAGCCGATCCCAGTTCGCTCCGTGTTGTCACTGTTCGGGTTCACGACAGCCCCCTCCGCCGCAACCTTCACACCGGGGGCGGCGATCTATCGTACTTGGGCCAAGGAAAGCAGATCCCAACGAATGCGAAAAATAGATAATGAGCACTATAATCATCGAAATACTCGAATCGGCCCTCCGTCGGCCAGCTCGCGAGCTGCTCGAAGCGCCGGACACGGAAGCCGGGAGATCCCAGAACCATGGAATGGCTCAACTATCACCACCTCCTCTACTTCTGGACCGTGGCACGCGAGGGAAGCGTCTCGAAGGCGAGCGCCTCGCTTCGCCTGGCGCAGCCGACGATCAGTGGGCAGGTGAAGACGCTCGAGGATGCGCTGGGCGAGAAGCTCTTCGAGCGGCGCGGCCGGAACCTGGTGCTGACCGAGATGGGCCAGATGGTCTTCCGCTACTCGGACGAGATCTTCTCGCTTGGTCGCGAGCTCCTCGACACGGTCAAGGGCCGCCCCACCTTCCGACCGGCTCGTCTCAGGATCGGCCTCGCCGGCGTGGTCCCGAAGCTGATCGCCTACGAGCTTCTCAAACCGGCGCTTGCGCTATCTGAGCCGGTGGAGCTCTCTTGTATCGAGGACGAGGCCGACCGCCTCGTCGCCGCGCTCGCGACCTATTCCCTCGACGTCGTCTTGACCGATGCGCCGCTCGCCCGTGGCCTGAGCGTCCGCGCCTACAATCACTTCCTCGGCGAGTCCGGCGTGACGTTCTTCGTGACGAAAGCGCTCGCCGCAAAGTACCGGCGCCGCTTTCCCCGTTCACTAGACCAAGCACCCATGCTACTGCCTATGCCGAATACCACCGTGCGAGGCAGCCTCGATCAGTGGTTCGAGAAACAGGCCATCCGGCCCCGCCTTGTTGCGCAGTTCGAGGACACGGCGCTTCTCAAGGTCTTCGGGGGTTCTGGCATCGGCGTGTTTCCGGCCCCGAGTGTGATTGAAGCGCAGGTTAAGAGGCAGTATGGGGTGAGCGTCATCGGGAGGACGACCGAGGTGACGGAGCGCTTCTATGCGATCTCGGTCGAGCGGCGCATCACCCACCCCGCTGTTCGT
>JAFDAW010000233.1 GCA_019313605.1 Deltaproteobacteria bacterium | reverse complement strand
GTGGATCTGTCCGGGCAGCCAGTGGAGCTAACTCAATAGATAGTGGAACTGTCCGGGCAGCCAGTGGAGCCCACTCAATAGGAAACGGAACTGCCTGTGCGAGACACGACCCGGTCAACTGGGCCCCGGCCAGTGGAGCTAACTCAATAGATAGTGGAACTGTCCGGGCTAGAACCGCTGGATGAAGTCGTCGTCGATTTCGGCGTTGGGTTTTTCGCCGCCGGCGTTCTCTTCTTCGACCTTTTCGTCGTCCGGCTCGAAGTCGTCCCAGGTTCCGTCCGATGCGGACGCGATCCCGCGGAAGCGCAGCGCGAAGTCGTCCGGGTTGGAGACGTGCTTGAGGGCTTCTTCGTAGGTGACCAATTCCTGTTTCACGAGGTGCATGAGGGATTGGTCGAAGGTCTGCATGCCATAGGTGGTGAAGCCCTTCGCGATCGCATCGTGGAGTTCTTTGGTGCGATCCTTGTCGGCGATACACTCGCGAACCCGAGCTGTGCTGATCAGCACTTCCAAAGCGGGCACACGCCCCTTTCCGTCCGCGCGAGGTACGAGGCGCTGAGAAATCACCGCCTTGAGGATCGCAGCGAGCTGCAGTCGAACCTGCTTCTGCTGGTAGGGTGGGAACACCGAGATGATCCGATTGATGGTTTCGGTCGCGTCGAGGGTGTGCAGGGTGCTCATCACCAGATGCCCCGTCTCGGCCGCGGTCAGGGCGGTTTCGATCGTCTCGAAGTCACGCATCTCACCGACGAGAATCACGTCCGGATCCTGGCGAAGCGCTGCGCGCAACGCGTTGGAGAAGCTCTGGGTGTCGACGCCGATTTCGCGTTGGTTGACGATGGAACGCCGATCGCGAATCAAGAATTCGATCGGATCCTCGATCGTCATGATGTGACAGGTTCGGTTCGAGTTGATGTAATCGATCATTCCGGCCAGGGTTGTTGATTTTCCCGAACCGGTGGTTCCCGTTACGAGCACCAACCCGCGCTGCTCCATCGCAATCGATTCGATGATCTTGGGCAGATGCAGGTGCTCGATCGACTTGACACCAAAGGGAATCACCCGGAAGACAATCCCGACGGTTCCGCGCTGTTGAAATACATTGACGCGGAAACGACCGAGCCCAGCGATGCCGTAGGCGAGGTCGGTTTCGCGCGTTTCGTCGAAACGAGCCCGCTGGGTGTCATTCATGATCGAGTGGGCCATCTTCTGGAGCTCATCCGGAGGGATTCGCTCGCCGTTCTTCAGTGGGACCAGTGCGCCGTCCACCCGAAACATGGGCGGCAATCCGGGCTTCAGATGGATATCTGAGGCTCCCCCCTTGAGAGCGATCTTCAGGATGTCGTTGAGCTCCACGCCCACTCCCCCCAGGGCCGCTCGTGCGACCTCACGGCGCCTCTGATCGTCCTGTTGGGGCTTTCCCTTGAGCGCCGTCGCCAATTGGGCCGCTCGGGCTCGCAGGGCGCCCCTCTTGGGTTTCGGGTGCGATCGGCCGGAACGTGATGCCTGCACTCAGGTTTCGGTCTTCACCGGTCGAAATGGAGGGCTCTTTAGTTGGCGAATGGGTCGCGATTGATCACGGGAGAGGCGCACATGGGTCTAATGAATCGAGTCGATCGTGACTCTCGCAGCTGGACGTACGCTCGGCGGTTGCGAATCACCGCCGCATTGGGATCTGTTGCGGTTCTTGCCCTATTACAAATTTCCTGTGTGGTTCTACCGGTCCGCATCGCACCCGGTATTTCCGGCACGGTCGTTGATCAGGCGAGTGGCAAACCTGTAGAGGGAGCGCTCGTGGTCGTGCGTTTCGACGGCCACTACGACGATATCCTGCCGGATCGCGAGGTACTCGGGCACCGGGAGACGAAGACCGATGCCCGCGGGCATTTTTCGATCGGTTCCATGATCAAGCCCGGCATCTCGGCCTGGCCGTCCTTTCGCACCGAGGCGCGTGTCGTCGCCGTAATGAGCGACGGATACCGCTGCCCGCGGCCACTGCCCGTTTCTGATTCCCGTAAGATTCAGGTCGATATTCGACGCGCGCTCGACGAAAACGATCGACGCGATTCCTGCCGCCCCGTGCCCGCCGAAAAGGGTGAGGCGGTCGCCTACATGGCTTCCTGGCGCGAGCTGTATCCCGATGAGCCCGTGGGCCCGGACGCCGACGAAGTTCATCAGCTCGAGCGTTTGCTTTCGGCCCGATCGGCATTCGGATTCGGGGAGAACTGCGAAGGTCCGGCGCTCGATCTCGCTCTGGCTCCCGACGGACGCCGAGCGGCGTTTGCGGTCACTGGAAAACCGACAGCCGAGGTTCACGTCGTAGAGCTGCGGGGCGGCCAATCGAAGCTCTCTCAGGTGATCCCGCGCGATGATCAATCTTCGCCGCAGCGTCTGGCGTGGATGAAATCCGGTGACCTGGTGCTCTGGGAGCCTTCTGAAGATTCCTATCGGGCCGTTTCGCCATCGGTTTTCTCGGCTGGCAAATTTGAACAGATCTGGTCCACGACGGGCCCGGCTTCGCATGCGGCGAGCTATGGCGAACCGTCACAGCTTCAGGGCGAGGCAGAGGCGATCGTGCTCGGGCCAGAGGAACTCAATGACGAGGGCGATTCGCGCTGGCGGGGCCGCTCGTTCGTGCTCCAGCAGAGACCCAATCCCACGACGGGTCTGCCCCAAGATGATCTGCGCGTTTATCGCGAAGACGCGACGAGTTATACGCTGTCGCTACCCGGCGAGGTCTGTGGCCCGCGCGGCCGCTTTGGCCGGCCCCAATACCGGATCACCGCGGACAACCGCACGAGTCTCGATCTGCGATTCGTCAACGGCGGTTGCCACGTGGTGCGGACAGATCTCGAGAACGGTGAGTGGTCGATTGTCGACACCCCCGATCAACCTGGGGTTTGTCGCGCCGCGCGCCGCGTTCAGCCGACGGAACTCAAAACGGCTTTGCGCGGCTATACCCGCGATCTCGAGTCGGCGATCTTCGAATCTGGGGCCGACCCGGCTGCCGCATACGCGCTTCGAATCGAACCGGATGGCACGACGCAGCTCGACACCCGCGGATTCTCCGGTGAGTCGATGACGATCAGTGTGCCGCGCTTCCCGATCGACACGCCGCTTCAGCGCATCGAAATCACCACCCTCGGTGGCAATTCGGACATCCGTGGCATTTCTTCCACCAGCGGCGCGAAAGCGCGTCCGAGGTTGGATCCCCTCTAGGCTCTCGTCTCCATCCGATCTGGCCCCACCGCGACGCCATCTCCAGGTTCGCTGGCGAATCCTGCGGATTCGCTTTGCGGCGTCGTGTGCCCCCATGAATGGGGTCACACTTCTGGCTGGCGAATCCTGGGGATTCGCTTGCGGCGTCGTGTGCCCCCATGAATGGGGTCACACTCCTGGACGCCAGAGATGACTCGGCTGCGTCGGGCCTACTCGGCGGCGGCCGGAACTGGGGGCGCTTCCTCGGCTTCTCCGACGGGCGCAGCATCCGCTCGCACGAGGCGCTTGAGTCCCTTGGCGGTGTACACCGCGTTCGCCAGGTGCTCGCGCGCATCCGGGTTTTCTTTGAGGAATTGGCGCGCGTTTTCGCGCCCCTGGCCGATGCGCTCGTCGTTGTACGAGTACCAGGATCCGCTCTTCTCCACGATGCCCTCATCGACGCCCAGATCGAGGAGGTCTCCCTCGATCGAGATCCCCTCGTTGTAGAGGATGTCGAATTCGGCCTGCCGGAACGGCGGCGCGACCTTGTTCTTCACGACCTTCACGCGCGTGCGATTTCCGACGACCGTGTCCCCGTCCTTGAGAGCCGCGATGCGCCGGATGTCGAGGCGAACCGAGGCGTAGAACTTGAGCGCGTTGCCGCCAGAGGTGGTTTCGGGATTGCCGAACATCACACCGATCTTCATCCGGATCTGGTTGATGAAGATCACGGTCGCTTGCGATTTCGAGACCGTGCCCGTGAGCTTTCGCAGGGCCTGGCTCATCAGCCTGGCCTGGAGGCCGACGTGGTGATCCCCCATCTCTCCCTCGATCTCCGCCCTCGGAACGAGCGCCGCGACCGAGTCGACGACGACGAGATCGATTGCGCCCGAGCGCAACAGCACGTCGACGATTTCGAGTGCTTGCTCGCCGGTGTCGGGCTGTGAGACGAGCAGGTCATCCACCTGTACGCCGAGCTTGCGCGCGTAGCCGATATCGAGCGCGTGTTCGGCGTCGATGAAGGCCGCCACGCCGCCGTTCTTCTGGACTTCCGCAACGGCGTGGAGTGCGAGCGTCGTCTTGCCGCTCGACTCCGGTCCGTAGATCTCGACGACCCGTCCGGTCGGGAATCCGCCGACACCGAGCGCGAGGTCGAGGCTCGGCGACCCGGAAGAAAAGACCCTGATCTCCTGGTCGATGCTGTTCGCACCCATTTTCTGAATGGCTCCCTTGCCGAATTGCTTCTCGATGGTTGAAACCGCGAGTGCGATTGCGCGGTCCTTGTGGCCCTCCGGCCCCCCGGATCCGATCGGACTGACGTTCGTATCCAATTTCGATTTCGCACCGCCCCGTCGATTTTTCGTGCTCAATGCCATTTGGGTCATCCTCCAACTTTCGGGTTGTAGATCGATTGATCTGTTTCAGTCAAAAGGGGTGATGGTTCGCCGCCAAGCGGCGCGCGTTCGATGGGGGTGTAGTGCGCTCCCGAGGAGTGC
>JAFDAW010000232.1 GCA_019313605.1 Deltaproteobacteria bacterium | reverse complement strand
GTGGTGGATCGATCCGCCGACGATGGCCTACTACTGGAACTACGAGAACTCGACCTGCGGATCCAACGACGCGCCGCTGCGATTCTCCACGGGTTCGACCGATCTCTATCACAGCGCAGCCGCAGATCTCGACCTGCTCGAACTCGACGGAACCGACCTCGAGGGTCTCTACGACATCTACTTCGTGGGCTGGAACCGCGGCGGAGACACGCCCGCTTCCGCGGCCACGATTGGATTCCCATCCGACAAACCCAAGCAGATCTCGATCCGCAACGACCCGGTCATCGACTGCGCGGCCGGGGGATGCACGAATGGCTGGGGGCCGAACTACTGGAGAATCGACCTGTATGACGTGGGCGTCCCGGAGGGCGGATCCTCGGGTGGCATGCTGCTCGATCAAAACAATCTGCTCGTCGGCACCTTGACCGGTGGCGTCGGAACCAACTGCAACAATTTCGAATGGGACGAATACGCGAAGATCGCACCGCAATGGGCGAGCCTCCAGCCCTTCCTCGACCCCGACGCCACGGGCCGGGTCTGGCTGCCCGGAAAAGACCACGCCGACGTTCCGGGTGTGCCGCTCTTCTCAGCGTGGGGAACTGCACTCTACGCAGCGCTGTTGCTGATCGCAGGGAGCTTCGCGATCTGGCTTGGAAGAACCGCCCGGCCTACACGGGAATGATCCCAAATCGGCAAAGACGCGATCGCCGCTCGCCTAGTCGACCACCACGAGATCCTTCGGAAAGTCGTGCATCCAGCGGATCTCGCTGCTGGTGACTTCGAAGGTGTCGATCAGTTCGCGAATTCCGTGCCCCCCCGGCAGATAGAAGTTGAATTCGTGGTTGCCGACGAAACCCGGCTCGAGCGTGTCATCGGGCTTCGCCGAGCGGTGGTCGTAGACGAAATCTCCCACCCAGCACGGCGGAAACGCGATCCCGAGTTCGTAGCCACCGAACCACCAGACGTCGTTCCAGATGCCCTCGGCTTCCGCGACCGCCCTGCCGGCATCGAGAAACTCGAGCACCCGCACGCCGGGGTGCATCGCCTTGAAGGTCGCCTCGAAGACGCGGTTGGTGCGGTCGACCTGCGCCCGCACTTCGGCGGACGGCTCCCCAATCGAGAACGAGCGCGCGAGGTTCGAGTGGTAGCGGCGAACCACACCCGAGAGATCCATGTTGATGATGTCACCGTGTTGAAGCCTGCGCCGCGACGCGTGCCCGTGCAGCGAATGGCTCTTCTCTCCGGAGCCCATCATCTTCTGGATAGCCGAGTGCTCGCCGCCCCGCTTCGCCATCGCGTAGTCGGCCTCGGCCCAGACTTCGATCTCCATCACACCCGGGCGCATCGCTTTGAAAGCGGCCTCGATGCCGAGCTCCGCGATGCGCGCCGCGTCGTGAATGTAGGCGAGTTCCTGGGGCGACTTGATTCGGCGCACTCTGTTGACCACGTCTGAACCGTCGACGATCGCTCGAACGCCTTCGCGCTCGATTTCCGCCTGAAAGAGTTCGCTGTAGCCCCGGTTCGGGCGATAACTCCAGAACTCGAGTGCGACGTTGCCACCGAGCCAACCCTCCGCCTTGAGTTCCTTCGCAATCGCGCGCCCCGGGAATACCTCTCCCGCGGGAAGAATGGCGCTCCGCGGATCGTCGGCGCCGACCGCTTCAGCGCTGTCCTGTTCGTGCCATCCGGTGAGAGCGAGTACGGTCGGTCGAATATCGCGTGTAATCGAGGTGATCCGGCTGTTGATCACCTCGTCGATGTCCTCGAAATAGATGAAGTCGTCGGCGTTGACGTTCACCGCGATGCAACTCGCGGGGTACCAGTTCTTGGGCCGGCCGTCCTGGTACCAAGAGCATTGGTAGCCGCTCAGGTAGTAGAGGTTTGCGGGATCGGAAACGATCAACGTGTCGATCTCGCGCGTCGCCATCTCCTGCCTCACGCGGCGCAAGCGATCGGAAAACTCGTCTTCGCTGAACGGCGCATCTTTTTCGCCGTAGATGGTTTCGAGCGCGTGTTCGGCATGGGATTTTGTGGTCGAATCGTTGGAGGTCATCTTGTTCTCCCTTGTCACTTCGCCCCATTCCTGGGCAGCTGGAAGCCTGACACAGCGATCAAGTCGTGGTCAATCGTTAGGATCGAGAAGGGCCGCCAACCTTTTCGATCGAGAACCGCCCCAAGCGCGAAATTTGCGTCTGAGCGTGAATAGGCCTATCTGGGGCGAGCCTCTATGCGCGACCGTTCCCAGATTCCGATCGACAGCAAGCGAGCGCTCGCCGCGCTCTGCGCGAGCAATACGCTCGGCGTGCTCGTACTGTACGTAATCCCATTCATCGTGGGTGCAACCGCCGACGGCTTCGGTGCGCGCGAAGGAACCGCGGGGATCGTCTCCTCCTGGGAACTCGCGGTGATGGCCACCGTCTCGATGCTCTTGGCTGCACGCTACGAGAAGCTCGACAAGCACCGCTGGTCGCTCGCGGGAGCGCTCGCCTTCATCGGTGGGTATGGGCTGTCGCTCTGGAGTCTGACCGCGGGGCATTGGATCCTCTTCCTCGCCGCGCGCGGCGTGGTCGGCATGGGGGAAGGCATCCTGTTCGGTGTTTCGAGCGGCCTGGCCGCGCAGACCGCCCAACCGGACCGGACCTTCGCATGGTTTTCGGGCAGCCACATCGTCGTTTCGATCCTGTGTTTCTGGGCCCTACCGACCGCGATGGAGTGGATCGGTCCAGCAGGGGCACTGCTCACGATGACGGGAGTGGGAGTGCTCGCGGCACCCCTCATCGCCTTCACACCCGACCCCGCGAGCCAGCACAACTCACTTGCAGCCTCGAGTGCGGCCGACGCGAGTTCGCCCCCAAACCGAGAGCGCCTCGGAATCACGGCGGTGTTGTTACTGCTGAGTGTGGGCTGCTTGAATTTGGGCCTGAACACCCTGTTTCCGTTTACCGAGCGGATCGCCGTCTCGATCGGCTTCACGCTACCCGAGATCGGCCGCATCCTCACGCTGGGCGCGGTGATCTCGATCATCGGACCGATCGCGGCGGCTGTGTTCGCCACGCGCGGGGGCAGGACCTGGACGCTCGGTCTCGGCGCGGCCTCGCAAGTCACAGCCGCATTCATCTTCGTCTATTGCGCGTCGCACGTGCTCTGGGCGGGCGCGTATGTCGTCTCGAGTACGGCGTTGATGTACTTCATGCCGCTGCTCTACGGCCTGGTGGCGTACTACGACCGCACGGGGCGAATCAACGCGGGCGCCGCGTCCGTGACCGCGTGGACGTCAGCCGCAGCCCCGCTGATGTCGGGCCTCGTCCTCAACGGGGGCGGCAGCTACCGAATGCTCGGCTGGCTTGCTGCGATCTCGTACGCGGCGATCTTCGTTTTCGCCTACCGACCGTCTCGCGCGGCCGAAGCGGGTTTGCGCATCCGGTAGCCGACGGCGACAAGCGAGAGGCCTGCGACCAGCATGACCCACCCGTGCGGCTCCGGCGCAAACCTGAGGATGCCGATGGGACTTCGTCAGCGCTCCGACACCACCTGGAAGGTCGCGAGTGTGCGATCCGCCGCGTACCGGACCTGCGTACCATCGGCCATCGCCTGTCGCAGTCCTTCGACGGCCTCGCTCGTGATGCGCTCACCCGGCGCGAGCACCGGAATCCCCGGTGGGTACGGCGCGACGACTTCGGCCGACACCATGCCGATCGCTTCCTCTACGGGGACGGTCGAATGCGGCGCAAAGAACGCGTCGCGCGGCGAGATGACGACCTCGGGATCGACGGTCCACGAAATCGACGGCAGCACGGGCCGCGGCGTCGAGCGCTCCTGTTCGATCGCCGCCGTCACGCCGTCGACAAAGCGATCGATCGAAGTAAGGTCGTCGTTGATCGATAGGATCGGAACCACGGTGTCGCGATCGGCGAGTTCGACCGGCATTCCGGCTGCAACCATGTGATCTTCGATCGCGAGGCCGGTCGCTCCGGTTCCCGAGATGTTGATCGCGATTTTGGAGCGGTCGAGGATCACGGAGCGATCGACGACATCGTCGAGGAGTACCAGGCCGGAAACCTTGCGCAGGCGATCGCGTGCGTGATCGACGATTTGCAGCAGGTTGCCGAGCAACTGCTCGCCCTCCTGCTCCAGCAGCGCGCGCGCCGCATCGGCGCTCGCCGCGATCGTCCCAGACGGACTGGTCGTCGCAGTCGCCTCGAACGCGCGCTCGAGGCGGTCGCGATCGATCCGCTCGGTGCGGGCAAAGACGAGCGCGCTCTGCGTGTAGGCGGGCAGCGTCTTGTGCGCGCTGGTCACCATCGCGTCGGCCCCCGCTTGCAGGGCGTGCTTCGGGATCTCCGGGTGGAAGCCGAAGTACGCGCCCCAAGCCTGATCGATGACGAGCGGGATCCCGTGCGCGTGCGCGACCTCGGCGTGAGCCGCGATGTCCGAGAGCGTGCCGACGTAGGTGGGCTCCACGAGAAACACCGCCCTGGCACCCGGGTGCGCGGCCAACGCGCGCTCGACGCGTTCGACGGGTACGCGCGTCGGCAGGCCGGTCGTCGGATCGACTTCGGGGCTCACCCAGATCGGCTTGACGCCGACGAGCACCATCCCGAGCAAAAGCGAGCGGTGCAGTGTGCGGGTGACGATCACTTCGTCGCCGGGGCGGCAGGTCGCCAGCGCGAGCGTCTGGTTGCCGTGTGTCGAGCCGCCCA
>JAFDAW010000231.1 GCA_019313605.1 Deltaproteobacteria bacterium | reverse complement strand
TCGGCTCTGATGCAAATCGCGAAGTTGGTTCCCTCGGTCGATTTCGGTCGGCTCGAACAGGTTTTCGTGATGTTGCGACGCGGCCCAACGATGGAATTGCTCTACGCGGGCGAGCAGGAGGGCGACCTCGGCGCGACCGCGTCGGAAAGGTCTGAGCCTTGAAGCGCGTTCTCGCTCTGCTGGCGATCGGCGCGCTCGCACCGATGATCCAGGGAGCCATCGGCACCTTCATTCCGCTTCACTATTGCCCCGATCTCGGGCTGCTGCTGGTGGTTGGACTGGGCCTGTGTTGGCGCAGCACCGCGGGTGGCATCGCGCTCTCGGCGGCGCTGGGTCTGATCGCGGATCTCCTTTCGGGATCGCTACTCGGACAACACATGCTGTTGCGGATCTTCGCCTTTGGTGCGGCGCGCGCGTGCAGCCGGCAGTTGAACCTTCGCGGCGTGATTCCCCGGGTGACCTTTGTCATGGGCTTGACGGTCGTCACCGCTCTGGGAACCGGGGCGCTCACCGCCTTCTTTGGCGCCGGTCGAGGCGTGGATGGCGAGATGTTGCGCGAGCTGGTTCCGCACGCGCTGATCAACGGCGCATTCGCACCCCTCGCTGTGTGGCTCGTCGAGCGGATCACGAACTGGCTCAGTGAGGTCGATGCCGGACACCATCTCCTGCAGCTTCGGCCGCGAAATCGACTGACCTGATGCCGATCGAAGAGGCCGGAGTCGGGCGCCTCGCTGCTGGGGTCGATCCCTCGATCGTCAATCGGTTGATTTTCATCGCCGTGGTGATCGTGCTGACCTTTATCGTGTTTGGGGTGCGCCTGTTTCAACTTCAGGTCATCGAGGGCGAGGACCTGGGCAATCGCGCCCGCCGTAATTCGGTTCGCACGGTTCATCTGGAGGCTCCGCGAGGGAATATCGTCGATCGCTTCGGGCGCGAACTCGCCACCACGCGACCCGCATTTGGCGTGCAGGTAATGCCCGCGGAGATGCGAGAGCGGGAGTTGACGTTCGCGGCACTCGCTAGCCTGCTCGATCAAGATCCCGGTGAACTCTCCGAGCGGGTCGGCAACCCTCGGGGCCGCCGGCGCTTTCAATCGGTGCGGATTGCCAAGGATCTTCCCTACGACTCGCGAACCCGGGTCGAATCCCACCTCTACGCGCTGCCGGGTGTGTTCACCGACGTGAGCCCGCGCCGTTATTACGTGGGGGGCTCCCTCGCGGCGCACGTGCTGGGTTACACCGGGGAGATTCAAACCTCGCAGCTCGAAAAACGCGCGTTCGCCGATTACCGAAGCGGAGACGTGGTGGGCCAGGCTGGGGTGGAGAGCCGCTACGAGAGCGTTTTGCGCGGCCGCGCGGGTGGTCGAAACGTCGTGGTCGATGTGGCGGGCCGAGTCGACGAGGTGCTCGACGAGGTCGAAGCCACGCCGGGTGGCACCGTGATGCTCACGATCGATCGCGATCTTCAACGAGTCGCAGAAGAGGCCTTCCTGCCGGATGTGATCGGTGGCGAAGAGAAGCGCGGCGCAGTCGTGGCGCTCGATCCGCGCAACGGGGATGTCCTCGCCCTGGTGTCGCGCCCGTCCTTCGATCCGAACAGTTTTGCGGGCGGCATCGATTCGAAGACCTGGAAGGAACTTACGGAGAGCGAAGGTCGACCGATTCAAAACCGGGCGATTGCCGGACAGTATCCACCGGCTTCCACCTACAAGGTCTTCGTGGCAGCAGCCGGTCTCGAAGAGGGCGCAATCGTTCCCGAAGATCGGGTGTTCTGCCCGGGTACCTTCAAGCTCGGGCGCCGGACCTATCGCTGTTGGAAACGCGGCGGACACGGATGGGTGAATCTTCACGAAGCGCTGGCGCGCTCGTGTGACGTGTTCTTCTACCAGCTGGGTCTCAAGCTCGGAATCGATCGGATCGCATTCTTTTCCAACGGTTTTCACCTCGGCCGCAAGACGGGCATTGCGCTCGGCAGTGAGTCTCCCGGCCTCGTCCCGACGCAAGCCTGGAAGGAGCGGCGCTTTGGTGAAGTCTGGTTGAAGGGAGAGACGGTCTCGGCTTCGATCGGCCAGGGCTTCAACCTCACCACGCCGCTGCAATTGGCGGTCGCCTACGCGGCGATCGCGAACGGCGGCACGGTCTTGAGGCCGCGCATTCTGCTGCGCCAGTCCGGACCCGACGGAACGGTCGAGCAGGGGCCCGAGCGGGAGTCGCTCGGGAAGGTGCCCGTCTCGCCCGAACACCTCGCAACCATCACCCGCGCGTTGGAAGCCGTGGTCCACGAACAAGGTGGCACGGGTGGGCGCGCGCGCATTCCCGGTGTGCGTGTGGCGGGCAAGACCGGAACCGCCCAGGTCGTTCACCTCAAGGAAACCGAGGATCTGGAGGAAGACGAGATCCCGTTCAAATTCCGGGATCACGCTTGGTTCGCGGCTTTTGCGCCCGTCGAAGCGCCGGAGATCGTGGTCGTCGCCCTCGCCGAACACGGTGGCCATGGGGGGAGTGCGGCGGGCCCGATCGTGAATGCTGTGCTTTCGCGTTATTTCAAATCATCGATGCCGGAGGCGCCGCCGAGGCAGACGAAACCGCGCAATCCACCCGATCTGCCCACGCCGCTCGATCCGCCCGAAGCACCCGAGGAGGCCGCTCAAGTTGTTCGGAATTGATCGGCGATTGCTTCAGAATTTCGACTGGATGATGCTGCTGCTCGTCGTTGTAATCGTCGGCATGGGGATCGTCAATCTCGCTTCAGCAACCCACGTCGAGGGCGAGCTGACGGGCGAAGTTCGCCGCCAACTCGTCTCTCTCGGGATCGGCGGCGTTGGGATGCTGCTGGTTCTGGCGGTCGATTACCGCCACTACGAGCGATTTGCGATTCCAGCACTGTTGGTCTGCATCGCACTGCTCGCGGCGACATTGGTTTTTGCGCCGGTGACCCGCGGCAGTCAGAGCTGGCTGTTTGGGGGGCGGCTTCAGCCCTCGGAGTTGGCCAAGCTCGGGCTGGTGATCGCGTTGGCCCGTTACTTTCACCGCAACCCGCCGGGTGAGATCCGTCGTTTGCGCGATCTCATACGTCCGGGCCTGATCGTGGTCGTACCCGTCGGTCTGATCGTGATGCAGCGCGACATGGGGGTGGCGCTGCTCACGCTGTTGATCACCTCGACCTATCTGGCGCTCACGCGAATCTCGTGGCGCTCGTGGATCGGCGTCGCGTTCGTCGGTGTTGCGACGCTGATTACGCTGTGGATGTACGTCCTTCAACCCTATCAGCAGCGGCGCATTCTCGACGTCATCGATCCGGGTCGCGACCCGCTGTCGTCGGGCTACCAGGCGATTCAATCGCGCATCGCGATCGGGTCCGGTGGATTGCTGGGGACCGGCTACCGCGCGGGAACCCAGACCCAGCTCCGCTTTCTACCCACGCAGCACACGGACTTCGTGTTCTCGGTGCTCGCCGAAGAATGGGGCTTCGTGGGGAGCTGCGTGGTGTTGTCCCTCTACCTCGTGCTCATGCTCTGGGGGCTGCGGATCGCCCGCAATTCGAAGGACGGTTTCGGCGCGATGCTCGCCGTGGGATTGGTGGGCACGATCTTCTGGCCATTGGTTCTGAACATCGGGATGGTGCTCGGCCTCGCGCCCGTGATCGGCGTGCCGCTGCCGCTCTTCTCGTATGGAGGCTCGGCGCTCGTGACATCGCTGGTCGGGCTCGGCTTGCTGATGAACGTTTCCATGCGTCGCTACGTGTTCTAGCTTTCTAAAACCGACGCGCCTCACATTTTTCAGCCGTCGCGGTAGGATCGCACCATGACGCAGGCCGCCATCGAACGCAGAACGCCCCGGATCGGCGCGTTCTTCGACATGGACAAGACGATCCTCTCCGACAATTCGGCGACGCTCTACATGCGTTACCAATACGAGCGCGGCGAAATGAGCAAGCGCGAGCTCCTCCGGGGACTTGGCGCGTACATCCAATACAAGATTGGGATTCTCGACATCCGAAGCTGGACGCTCGACATGATGGTTCAGTTCAGCGGCCAGAGTGAAAAACAACTCGAGCAGAAATCGATCGCCTGGGTCGAGGATATGGTGGTCGAGACCATCTACCCCGAGGCCGAACGGCTGGTCGAAGAGCACCTCGCCGAATCACACGTGGTCGCGATCGTCTCTGGGGCCACCGCTTTCGTGGTGCGACCGATCGCGGCCCGGTTGGGGATCGAGCACAGCCTCTATACACGCCTCGAGGTCGAGAACGGGCTGTTCACGGGGCGCGTGATCGAGCCGATCTGTTTCGAAGAAGGGAAGATCTACTGGCTCCAGCAATTCATCGACGAGCAGGGGATCGACCTGGCAAAGAGCTACTTCTACACCGACTCGATCACGGATCTGCCGCTGCTCGATCTCGTCGGCCATCCCGTCGCAACGAATCCCGACCCGCTGCTCTATCGCACCGCGGTCAAGCGCCGCTGGCCGGTCCGCTTCTTCGATCCCCCGAAGGCCGCCGCCCGGTCGACCACGACGTGACCTGGGTGGGGAGCCGGGAGGCCATCGCCCGGTAGACAACGAGATCATTGCGGAGGCGATCGCTGCCCAGATCTCGAGCTACACGGGTAACTAACAATGGCCTGTGGGTGTTCTGCCATATCGGCTTCTTGGGGTGGAGCGTTTTGCCCTTCTTTATCAAGATGTTTCAGTCTCAAGCTAAAGTGCG
>JAFDAW010000023.1 GCA_019313605.1 Deltaproteobacteria bacterium | reverse complement strand
CGCTCGGCTATCGCTTCTACGCGCGCTTTCTCGGCCGGGTGATCTTCAAGCTCTCGGCCGACGAGCCCGTGCCCGCGCGCGAACTCGAGGACGGCGTCGATTTCGTCCCGACCCCAAAGCACGTTCTCTGGGGTCACCACTTCACCTCAATCGCAGGCGCGGCCCCGATCGTCGGCCCCTCCATCGCGGTCATCTGGGGCTGGCTGCCGGCGCTGATCTGGGTCGTGGTCGGAACCATCTTCATGGGGGCCGTCCACGACTTCTCGGCACTCGTGATCAGTCTGCGCCACCGGGGCAGCTCGATGGGCCAGATCGCGGGCCTCGTCGTGAGCCCGCGCGCGCGGACCGCGTTCCTCGTGATCATCTCGATCCTGATCTGGGTCGTGCTCGCAGTCTTCGCGTTCATCATTGGCACCCTCTTCGTCAGCAACCCCGGCGCGATCTTTCCGATCAACGTTCAGATCGCAGTGGCGATCGCGTTGGGTTGGCTGGTCCGACGACGCGGCGTCGCGATCCTCTGGCCGTCACTCATCGGTTACGGGCTGCTGATCGCAGCGATTCTCTACGGCAACCGCTTCGCGGCCGCATTCCCCGCGATCGGCGAGGTCTCCGTCACCGCCTGGGTCTGGATCCTGCTGCTCTACTCACTCGTCGCCTCGGTGCTGCCGGTCTGGTTGCTGCTGCAACCCCGCGATTACCTGAACTCCCACCAGCTCATCACCGGCCTCGGGCTGCTCACGCTGGGCCTGGTGGTGCTGCATCCGACCATCCAGGCCCCGGCCATCAACGCCGCGCCCACGGGTGCGCCGCCGATGCTTCCGTTCCTGTTCATCACGATCGCGTGTGGGGCAATCTCCGGATTCCACGGCCTGGTGTCATCGGGCACCACCTCGAAACAGGTCGGCTGCATGACCGACGCCCGCGCGATCGGCTACGGGGGGATGCTCGGTGAGGGCGCACTGGGACTGCTCGCCGTGCTCGCGGCGACCGCCGGCTTCGCGTCGGCCGGCGATTGGTCGACCCACTACTCGAGCTGGGGTGAAGCTTCGGGCCTGAGCGCCAAACTCGGCGCCTTCGTGAGCGGCGGAGGCACCTTCGTCGCGGCACTCGGCATCCCGTTCGAAGAAGCGAAGAACTTCATCGCGGTGATGGTGATCGCGTTCGCGGCGACCTCACTGGATACCGGCGCGCGCATCCAACGCCTGATCATCGCGGAACTCGCCGAGAGCTACGGCGTGCGCCCCCTCACCAACCGCTACATCGCGGGCTGCGTCGGCATCGCAGCGGCGCTGCTGCTCGCCGTCACCCAGGCGGGCGGCAAGGGCGGCCTGATCCTCTGGCCGCTGTTCGGCACCACCAACCAGCTGGTCGCTTCGGTGACGCTGCTGATCGTTTCGATCTGGCTACAAAAACTCGGTCGGCCGATCCGCTACACGCTCGCCCCGATGCTCTTCGTCGGGGTGGTGACCGCCATCGCAATGTTCGGCGAACTCCGGGGCTATTTCGCAAACTTCGAGCAACAGTGGCTGCTCGCGGGAATCGGCAGCTTGATCCTCGCGCTCGACTTCTGGGTGGTCTACGAGGGACTGCGGATGCTCAAGCGCGGCCGCCGACACCCCGCCTCTACCGCGTAGCCCTGGGAGCACGCGATCTCTCCGCACCGGTCGAAAGAACGGCTGGCCGCCTAGCGCTGCAGCCCTTCCAGCACGAGTGGCAGGGACTGCGGCGACGCTGGAGACATCAGGTACAGGCCCGCCCAGCCTTCGTCGCTCACGCGCTGTGCGTGCGAAACCGCGAGCTCCAATCCCAGCTTCCGCTGGTCAGCCTCGTCGGCATATCTCGCAAAATCATCGAACACATCCTGCGGCACACGCACACCCGGCACCTGCGAAAATCGCTCCGCATGCGCGAGGCTCGTGAGCACCAGGACACCCACGAGGATCCGCGTCCGCTTCCGCACCTCCCGCAGGGGCTCGAGCGCGTCCCAGTTGAATACCGGCTGCGTCATCACGTAATCCACGCCTGCCGCGAGCTTCCGCTCCAGCTTCTCCATCTCACCCACCGGGTCCAGTGACTCCGGCTCGAAGCCGGTTCCGATGCTGAAGTGCGTCTCGGGCTGCGGCTGACGGCTCAGCGGTTGCCCTCCGAAATCCACACCTGCATTCAGGTTGCGGTGCGCGAGTTCGATCATGCGAACGGAGTCGAGATCGAACACGGCCGTCGATCTCGGGTAGGTGGGCGACATCTTCGGTGGGTCACCCGTGATGAACAACACGTTGTGGATGTTCCGGGCGTGATAACCGATCAGCCGGCTCTGCACCGCCATCAGATTCAGGTCACGAGCCGTGAAATGCGGGATGAACTCGATCGGTCGCGTTTGCACGAGATCTGGCGAGATCGCCTGGATCGCCTGGATGAAATCTCCTGGCGGCATCAGCGGAATCCCGCGCGAGCCGTCCGTCACGTCGACCGCGTCCACCCGCCCGCCGGCTGCGAGCGACTGCACGAGTTCGGCCTTCGCCTGCAGCCGCCTCGGGTCGGTTCCGCGCGGCGGCAACATCTCGACGCTCACGACGAACTCGCCCGCAAACAGTTTGTTCGAAAACGGCCCGTTGGCGCGCTTGCGCTCCGGGCCAACCGGCTCGCGCTCGGCGCCGGCGCTCACCGGCTGTTCGGTTCCGGCGTGCCTCGATTTAAGAAATGCGCTCATCTCACGGATGTGGTCGGTATGAACCTCGCAGCAGCCACCGATCAAGCGCGCGCCATCCTCCGAAAGCGTCCGAGCGGTGCGGCCCATGAACTCCGGGTTCACGCGAGACATGAAGCGGTGGCCAATGCGCTCGAAGCCGCCCGCGTTCGGCATCGCAGACAGCATCACAGCGCCCGACTTCACCGCCGGGGTCTTCCGCGCCAATCGCACGAACGCCTCGGCCTCCCACGGAGCCAAGCAGTTCACGCCGACCACGGATGCGCCCGCTTCGACCGCCTCTGCGACATACTCGACCGGATCGATGTTCCAGGTTCCGTCGTTTCCGTGCTGCCAGAGCGACATGTGCAGCACGACCGGCGGGCAGCCTTCGAAGCGGTTTGCGTAACGCACCACCGCACTCGCGCTCTCGAGAGACTCGAAGGTTTCGAACAGCAATGCGTCGACGCCCGCTTCGATCAGGGCGCGCAATTGTGAGCCGTAGATTGCCTCGACGGTCTCGTCGCCGAAGACCGGGCCGATCGAACCGAGCACGAACCGCTGCGGGGAATCGCCGGCCTCCGCCGCGGCGATCTGTTCGATCGACGCACGTGCCAACCGGACGGCGGCGCGGTTGATCTCATCCACCCTGTCGACGATGCCGAGCCTTGCAAGCGAAGCCGCGTTTGCACCAAAGGTGTTGGTCTTGAGGGCGGACGCGCCAGCCTGCAGGTACAACCTGTGGACCTGTGACACGAGGTCCGGGTTCTCGATGTTCAGTGCCTCATAGACGTGGTTGCGCTCTGACAGCCGCCCGGTCAACTCGAACAGCAGCGAGCCGGTCGCGCCATCGGCCAGCACGGCGCCGCTGCGCAGCGCGGCCAGGAACGGGTTGTCTTGATGGGCTCTGAAGGCCCGAGGTTCGGCTGTCATGGGGCCGTGAGTCTAGCGGTGACAATAACTCCGCGGGGGACGGACGTAGCAACAACCGGCCGCGTCTGATCTCCCCTGGACACCCAGAGCGCTATCGGGCTACTGCGGCACCCTCGGCGCACGATCAACTGGCGTCCACCATGGCGAGCGCTTGGTCGAGGCTTTGCTGGGCGGCTCGAAGGTCTGGGTCCAGGCTGACAGCGCGCCGGAAATGTACGAGGGCCCCGCGCAGGTCTCCGCTTGCCGCCGTGACCCGACCGAGGTTCAAGTGCGCCAGGGCGAAGTCGGGTTGGGCGGCGATGGCTGCCGCGTAGGCGCGGCGGGCCGCTGCATGCTCACCTTCTGAAAAGAACGCGTTGCCCAGGTTGTAGTGTGCTTCGGCAATGTCTGAGTCCTGCGTGATCGCACGAGTCAGCATCTCGATCGCTTCCCGCTGACGGCCGGTTTCGAGGAGCACGCCGCCAAGGTTGCTGAGCGCTTGGGCGGGACGCGTTGAATCCGGCACTGCGGCGCGATAGTGCGCAATCGCCCCCTCGTGATCACCCAGGGAACGCAAGATCCCCGCCATACCTGCGTGCGCGGTCGAGGCTCTGGGGTTGATGGTGAGTACCGCTTCGTAGGCTTTCAGCGCCCCATCCGTGTCACGCTCTGCACGCCGAGCGTCACCGAGTGCGAGCCACATGGTGGCGTTGCGCGGGTTGCGGGCGAGGGCGCCTTCAATGAGGGTCTGGGAATCGCGCCAAGTGGGGAGGTGTAGATGGCAGGCGACCGAAAGCGCTACGAGGCTGGCGCACGCAAGCACGGCCGGAGTGCGCTGTAACGGCCCGTGCCGCTCTGGAAGATGCGCCCAGATCCGCTCGGCCGCCCACACGATGGCGACGAAGAACCCGATCGAAGGGATATAGGTGTAGCGGTCCGCCATGCCCTGGTTACCCACCTGAATCAAACCGATCACCGGAACCAAAGTGCCCAGGAACCAGAGCCAGCCCACGCGAATCGCGGGTGGGCAGATGCTGCGGAGGCACAGCCATGTGGCGGTCGCCAACGCGATCGCTTCCAAAGCCAGCCGTGCGAACCCGGGCGCAGAGCCACCCCACTGCGGCAAATAGGGGTGGGGATAGTGAACGGCGAGCCCCGCCGGCCACAGCAGCGCGGCGCAATAGCCCGCGTAAGCGTGCACGCCGTTGGCGATGCGTGAGAGCCAGTGAAGATCGCTCGCCCACTCCATCGTTCCGACACTGTTCTGGCGCAACAGGGTCACGGCGCACAGTGCGGCGCTCATCCCGAACCACGGCAATTTTTCGAAGACGCGCTGGCGGAGCTCTCGGGAAGACAGGCGTGCGAGCGGCCAGTGATCGAGCAGCAAAAAAACGCAGGGCAAGGTGACGAGCATCGACTTCGAAAGCAGAGCGGCGCCAAAGAGCAGCGTCACCGTGCAATAGCGAAGGCCGCCGCCATGGCGGGCGTACCCCAGGTAGGCCAGGCTGGCGCCCAGGCCGAAGGCGGTGCTCAACACGTCTTTGCGCTCGGACACCCATGCCACCGACTCGATGTGAAGTGGGTGCACGGCAAACAGGGCGGCGACCAGCGCACTTCGCCAGACGGCTCCCGTTGCGAGCCGCAATAGAAAGAAGACCAGGGCAGCGTTGAGCGCGTGCAGCAGCGCGTTCACGGCGTGGTGTCCGGCGGCGTCGAGGCCGAAGAGTTCGATGTCCAGCATGTGGGAGAGCCAGGTCAGTGGGTGCCAGTTGGGATGCTGGGTGTCGCGCACGGCCGCGGCCAGCCCGGCGGCGCTCAAGCCCGGCAGGACGAAACTGTTCTCGGTCACGTACTCCGAATCGTCGTAGGTCACGAAGTCGAAGCCGAGCACCGGCGCGTAGAGCGCCAAGCTGGCAACGGCAATCAAGCCGGCCAGTGCAATTTCTCGAGAGCGAAGAGGAGCCTGATTCATGGGCAATGGTGGCGGGGCGGGCCTCGTATCCATCGACTCGTACCTGTTCGAGCTTGAGCGGAGCCCCGAGGAGGATCTCCCGACGAGTCTCCAATCACTCGTCAACACGATATTTCGAACTTGCTTTGGCAGGAGAGTGCAGCCGATCTGGAACGGCCGTTGTCAACACCGCGGCCTCGCGTGGAGGAATCCGGAGGGCGAGACGATCTGGCCTTTTCGCGCGTCTTGGGTCGGGGCCCTAGAGGTTCGCGCCGCGCGATCGAATCGGTGCGGCGTCTTCTCGCGCGACGGAATCGAAAATCCGCGCGGGAGCGAGGTGTCGCCAACTCGCGTTGCCGAAGCCCGCTCCGGAGCCAGACGGAGCCGAACCGGTCCCGACACCGGAAGCGAGTTCGAAGGATTCGCCAAACAGTGCGCGGATCACACCCAGGTGCGTGACGATGGCCAGCCGTCGACCGGGGTGTGTGTCGATGAGTTCGCTCACGGCCGATTGCGCTCGCTGCGCCATCTCTCGCAGGTTCTCGCCACCTCCGGGCCGCACGTCGAGATCCCCGTCGTCGAAGCGCCGTAAGACATCTCCAGCCACGCGTTCGATCTGGCCGCGCGTCAGACCCTCCCAATCGCCGATATCGAGTTCGCGCAGCCGCGGGTTCAGCAACGGCCGAATCCCCCGCGCTTCCGCGAGGGTCGCGGCGGTTTCCGCCGCGCGGCGGAGATCGCTCGAAACGATGATGTCGAGCTTCTCGGGGGCGAGTTCACTTACGAGGGCATTCGCCTGCGCGACACCGCGATCGGAGAGCGGTGGATCTCCGTGTCCCTGCCAGCGATCGGCCGCGTTCCAGCTCGACTCGGCGTGCCGGATCAGCAGCAGCGCCGTCTCGCTCACGACTCGAGCGCGGCTGGAGACCAGCGCTGGATGAGTCCGGCGAGCGGTAGCGCAAACACGAGTCCCGCGATCATCGGGGTCAAGCAATGGCCGAGCAGCAGATGGAAACCACCCGCCATGCTGCAGGTGGTGTGTACGGCCAGCGCACCGAGGCCCGCGGCGCCCGCCGCCGCAACACCCGAGGTGAACAAACGATGCTGCGGCGCGCCGCGCGAAAGGTAGAAGCTGGTCGCCAACGCGGCCGGAATCGCGAGCACGAGCGCGTGCACGAGGCAACTCGCGCTCCCGGCAAACAGGCCCCCGGCGGATTCACTCGCGCTCCCGCCGACCGCCCAGAGTCCGCAGCCGATCAGCCAGATGGCGGCGATTCCCGCCCCCATCCCGCCCGCCCGCGCCAGCCGCTCCCGGCCCGGAACTGCACTCGCCAATGCGGCCACGACCGCACCCGCGGCGACGGCCCCCAACCCGAGCAGAATCGCAAGCGTAATCGGATCCGCCCAGAACGCCGCTTCGCCCAGGCGCGGCCACTTACCGGTCATCCAACCCGTCGCGACGACTGCGACAACCCACAGCGCGACCACCCCCACAGCGGCAACCCGCAGCCGAGCGATCGGCTTCACCGGGGGAAGATTCCGGATGAGCTGCTGAACGAGATCCTCGGTCGACCGGCCCGTCATCCGCCGCCCTCCTCGAGGCGCAGTGCTTCGATGTGCGCGCGCATCGCGCGGTAGCCGCGGTGGGCGCGCACCTTCAGCGCGGCCTTCGTCGCGCCCGCCCTCTCGGCGGCTTCGGCGATCGAATAGCCCTGCAGGTGAATCAATTCGACAGCCTCTCGCTGGGCGTCCGGCAGCGCATGGAGGGCGCCCTCGAGTTCGGGCGAGAGGCGTTCACTCGTCGGCTCCACAGCGGGCGTGGAAGGCTCCGCGACACCATCGGCTTCCAGCGAAATTTCCCGGTGCGAGCGCCGCACCTGTTGTCGGGCCTGGTCGATGATCGCGTTGCGGGCGATCGCGTGTAGCCAGGGCGTGAACCTGCGCTCCGCCCGGTAGCTGCCGCGCGCTCGGTGAATCGAAATCAAGACATTCTGCACCACGTCCTCCGCGGTTGCGGTGTTGAGGAGGCGACGCTGGACGAAGCGCCTGAGGTAGGGGATCAACTCGGCGAGCAGCTTCTCGTAAGCGGGAGTCTCCCCCGCCTGAGCGGCGACCATCCAGTTGCGCCAGCGGGCCTCACGTTCGTCGCCCATCGACCGCCTCTCTTCTACGAACCGACTCGGTCCGCGGTTACCGATGCCGCGCCGACCGACTGGGTTCGCCGGCGATCTTCGGCTGCACCCAACGCGGCGCGGACGCGACCCCGGGAGTGCAACTCCAGAATGGGACTGCGCGACGTCACAGCGAATCCAAAGGATTCGCCATCACACCGCGAGCGGAGGGTACCTCAATCAGGCTGCTGGAAAGCGGCTCTGGAGGGACTGAAAGGGAGATTGGCGAGCTTCGAGGATTTCCTTGAAAAGAGCCGGAACCAGTCGAAATTCAATGGAAATCCGGATGATCCTTGACACCTGCTGTGCGTGAGGGCCACATGAATAGTGGGGGCGTGTCTGCCACCCGGGGCGAGGTCTGTGAACCGGAAACTATTCAACCACCTCTTCGTCGAGCTCTCGGTCTCGATCGGAAAGCGCGTGCCCCGCTACGCGCTCTGGCTCGAACTCCACGACCTGGGTTGGGATCCCGAGTCGCTCCAGGTGACCGAAGCGCTCGCATTCTGTGATGGTCCGATGGAGAGCTTCCTCACCGATCGGGGGATGAAGATCAGCCAGCGAGCGCACAAGCGACTGCGCAAAGACCTCGCAAATTTCGACCCCAGCCGCCCGCTTCCGCACGAGATCTTCAAGCGATTGTGCGGGTCGTGAACGCCGTGCCTCGACGCTGAACACCCGCACTGGGTGGCACGCTGGCTCGATGTTCGATCTGGGAAAATCAGTCCCGGGACACCAACCCGAGCTGGGCGCGGATCGCGCCGCTGAGCGCACCGAACGCCGACGCGCGATGGGAAATCCGATTCTTCTCCGATTCCGGGATCTCGGCCATCGCTCGACCGATGCCCTCGACGAGGAAGACGGGGTCGTAGCCAAAGCCCGATTGCCCGCGCGGCGCAGCGAGAATTTGCCCCGCGCACTCGCCGCGGGCCGTCACGATATCGCCTTCCGGGGTAGCCAGCGCGGCGATGCAAACGAAGCGGGCCCGGCGCTGTTCGCCGCTGCAGTTCGCGAGCGCTGCGAGCAGGGCATCGACGCGCTCCGCGTCGCCGAGGCCGGGGCCACCAAAGCGGGCCGACAACGGACCCGGGGCGCCGCCGAGACCTGATACCTCCAGACCGGAATCATCCGCGAGTGCGACCCGATCCGAGAACTGCGCGGCGGCCTTGGCTTTGGCGATCGCATTCTCCTCGTAGTCCGTCCCCTCTTCGGGCAGGATGACGCCGGGAAAATCGGAAAGGGGACGCAGCGCCAACGGCAGGTCGCGAAGGATCTCGCGGATCTCACCGAGCTTTCCCGGATTCGAAGTCGCGAGCACAGCCTCTGAACTCCGCGCCGAGGGGTCGGACGGATTCATTGCGTTCGCCTGGCTCCGGCAATCGCGCGCTGCTGAATGGCGCCGAGATCTTCGATGCCCTGCAGTCCCATCGCGGTCAGCTGGTTCAGCTCGTCGACCGAGAATGTGGCTTCCTCGCCGGTTCCCTGAACCTCGACAAAGCGCCCTGCCCCGGTTGCGACGAGATTCATGTCGACGTCCGCTCGCGCGTCTTCCTCGTAGGCGAGATCCAGCATCACCGATCCCCCGACCACCCCGACCGATACCGCGGCGACCGAATCGCGCAGCGGGTTGCGCTCGAGATCGCCGCGTGCGACGAGGCGCTCCACCGCCACCGCGACGGCCACGTACGCGCCCGTGATCGACGCACAGCGCGTGCCACCGTCCGCCTGGAGCACATCGCAGTCGATCCAGAGCGTTCGCTCGCCCAGCGCGCTCAGGTCCGCCACAGCGCGCAGGCTCCGGCCGATCAGACGCTGGATTTCGAGGGTGCGACCCGACGGCCGCCCTCGCGAAGCCTCGCGCTCGACGCGCCGATCGGTCGAGCCCGGCAGTAGCGAATACTCCGCGGTGAGCCAGCCGCGCCCCGTCCCGCGCAGAAATCGCGGCACCGAATCCTCTTCGCTCACGGTGCAGAGGACGACGGTCCGACCCACCTCGCAGAGCACCGAGGCCAGCGGGTTGTCGGTGAAGTCTGGGACCAAACGCACGGGGCGCAGATCGTTCGGCGACCGCCCATCGATTCTCAAAGCTACCTCCAATTGGGTGCGGGTTGAAGACGCCGCTCGACGTTCAGCGACTGCCGACGCCTCGTCGGGCATCGTAGCGCTGACCGAACTCGAGCGCGGCTCGAGTCAGCGCCGCCGCGATCCGATCCCGCTCTTCGCTGCCCTGTAGTAACTGTTCATCGAGGCGATTGGTCAGAAACCCGATCTCGACCAGCGCGGCCGGCATCTGGACGCTCTCCAGAACCACGAAGGGAGCCTGTTTCACGCCGCGCGCGACCTTCGGATCACCCGCGAGTTGCAACTGCGCGAGACGCGCAAACTCGTTCGACTCTTCCATGTGTTCATTCGTGATCAGGTCCCCGATGATCGCGACCAACGCGTCGTCGCTGCGCTTGGCGGGTGTGTCCTCGGTCCGAAACGCCTGGTTTTCGCGCCGCGCCACCTGCCCAGCGTGATCATCGCTCGCGGAGAGCGCGAGAAAGAATGTCTCGATGCCCCTGATCTTCGTGTCGTGGATCGCGTTGCCGTGAATCGAAATGAACAGATCCGCACGCACATCGTTCGCGATCGAAGTTCGCGTCTCGAGCGGAACGAAGCTGTCGTCGTGGCGGGTCAGAACGACCTGCAATCCGTTTTCAGCGAGGCTCTTTGCGAGCCGATACGCGACGTCGAGCACCAGCTCTTTTTCGACCAGGCCCGCCGCACCGCGCGCGCCCTCATCGTCTCCACCGTGCCCCGCGTCGATCACGACGGTGTCGAATCGATTGGGACCCGCGGATTCGTCTGCGCGGGCGAGCGCAGACGCGAGCACTCCGACCACCAGAACCAGCGCAACAGCAAATCGCTTCCGTTCGAGCTGCAACCGTTCCCCCCGTGGCCACCTTACCACGGAGTTCGACGCTTCGCGTACAGCCGGGCTTCACTTGCGCGGACAGGCGATGCTCAGCCGGCCGACCTGCGGGGTCTAGAGCCGACGCGCCGCGATCTTCGCAGGCCGGACATTGCCGAGATCGTGATCTTGGCAGTGCACTGCGGCGGGCGTTCTGCCGAGAAGCTGCCGATGTCGAAAACGATCCAGAGAGACGGAGCGTCAGCGCTTCGCTGGCGAGTCCTGCGGATTCGCTTGCGGCTTCGCGAAACCCCTTTCTGGGGCCTCCCTCCTGGCTGACGAATCCTGCGGATTCGCTTGCGGCGTCACGCGATCCCCTTCTGGGATCGCGCTCTTAGAGCGACGTTTCCGCCTTGCGGGGGGTCGCCGCTGGAAATCGATCAGTTCCCCTAGGTTGCCCATTTCGAACCGACTCTGGGCGATTTCGAGCAGTTCGAGCAGTGCGCGCGCGGTGGCTTCCGCATCACCCAGGGCGCGGTGCCGCGCGCGATTGGAGACGCCGAAGTGAGCACACAGGTGATCCAGGTTGTAGCGGCCGAGATCCGGGACCAATCGGCGCCCGAGCTTTCGGGTACACAGCACCGCACCGCGATAGGGGGGAAGCCCACACGAATCAAGGGCGCGGCTGACGAACCGGTGATCAAAGGACGCGTTGTGGGCGACGAAAGATGCCGTGGGCGTACGATCGAGCCAGCGAACGAAAGACCGCAGCGCACGCCTCTGGGTGGGCGCTTCTGCGACCATCGCGTCGTGGATGCCCGTCAGTGCGACGATCGCGCGCGGCAGCTTTCCCGGCGGTCTCAGCAGTGTTTCGAAACGGTCGACGATCTGCAGCTGCGAGATTCGGACCGCTCCGATTTCGAGAATCGACGCGCCCTCGACGTCGAGGCCGGTCGTCTCGAGATCGACGACGACGAAATCCGCGACCGCGATCTTCTGATCGGCCACCTCGATTTCGTCACCCGACCGAAGATCGCCCGGGCTCAGCCGATCCGGGAGCGACTGCGGCTCGCGATCCAATGCGAGGCCCACGATGCGGCGGGCGAGCATCGGATCGATCGCGGTCTCGGCCGCGAGCAACTGCCGTGCGAGTTCGACGAGATCCACGGGTTTCCCGCCGTCTCGGAACCGATTCAGTGAACGCTGCATCAAATTGGGCGTGGAGGGTGTCATGGGTTTGAGACCGCAGAGGAATGTGTGCTGCGCAACGGGGCCGCAAGGCTACCACAGGAGCGCAGAGCCGCTTCGTGACAGCGCGCGCCCGCTTCCGTATCGTGGCCGCCCTGTGAAGAGAAACCGCCTGATCGCACTCTTGCTGTTCGCCGCGTTCGCATCGGGCATGGCCGAGCAGGCGCTCGCCAAGCCAGCGGTCGCGCGACCGACCATTCCAAAGAACGCCGCGACGCAAAGCAGCGGAACGGTATTTTTCACCGAGGTCGCGGCAACCGGCGCGATCGCAGCCATCGGTACCGCCCACACCCTCAGAATTTCCGACATCAACAAGGTCGGGCGGGTCGAGTTTCGGCTCGGCGGATCGTGGGATCTGATCTCGACTTCGACGCGCCTATTCGTCTCGCCGGGCATCCCGTTCACCGCGTCCGGGGGAACCGTGGCCGGCGACTTCTTCGTCTACGCACTGGACTCCGCTCCCAGCGGGATCCGCGTCCTCGAATTGGAAACCGATTCGAAACTCGCCGGCCTGAAAAAAGGCGACGCCGTCCAGATCCTCGGAATTCCCGCAAAGGGAGGTGACGACCAGGTCACCTTGCCCGGAAAGATCTGGGAAGCTTCTCCGGAGCAGATTCAGGTGAACCTCGAAGAGTCCTTCGATCTTCGCGGCTGGGGTGGCGCTCCGGTGATCGCGACCGCGTCGGGGCGCGTGATCGGCATCCTGCAAGCGAGCGTTTCGAAAGCGTCGACGCCACGGCTCACGGTGGGGCCGATCCACGCCGCGCGAAACGCGGTCCAGGGACTCCACGCGGGAACGGCGGGCCAAACCTTCGCCAAGCTCGCCGATACCCCGGCGGTGAAAAACAGCGAGCGCGCGAAAACCCACGCACAGCCTCTCCTTGTCCCGGCGTCGAACCAGACAAACATCCACCTGGAGATCGAATTTCCGGGTGATGGCGCCGTGGTCTCAGACTCGGCGTGCGGCACCTTCGTGGCCGGCCGCGCCATGGCGCTGGACGACCGCTCGAAACGCTTCGACGTCGCACTCGTGCTGGACACATCGGGTTCGACCAGAGCAGCGACGGGAGCCGATGTCGACGGCGACGGTGTGGTCGGGATGGAGCAGCGCGGCCGCATCTCTTCGTTCTTCGGCGGCGGTAGCACGGATGAAGGCGACTCCGTTCTGGCCGCTGAGGTCGCCGCCGCGCGTCAGATCTTGCGAGATTTCGACCCGCGAACCACCCGGGTTGCGGTCGTCACCTTCGCCGGTGGCGATGGCCGAAAGGAGACCGGCCCGCCCGCGCTGACCCGACAACCGCTCACGAGCGAATACGCTCGGGTCGAACAAGCTCTCGACTTCATCCTGCGCGCGGAACCGCACGGCCAGACCCACATCTCCGGCGCCGTCGACCACGCCACGATGGAGTTGCTCGGGCTGATCGGGTCGCGTTCGGACAAGCTCTCCGATTCCGAAAAGCTGGTCTTCTTCTTTACGGATGGCCAACCCACCCTGCCCTACGGCCCACTGGCTCAATCCGACAACACCCGAGCCGTGCGTCGATCGGCGATGCGGGCGAACAAGGCCGGCATCCGCATTCACTCGTTTGCGATCGGCCCAGAGGCGCTGGCAGGCCCCATCGCAAGCGTAGAACTCGCCGACATGACGGGAGGCTCTTTCATTCCGGTCCGCCATCCCGGTGAGCTCTCGGCCGTCGTGGAGGCGTTGAACTTCGCCAACCTTGAAGAGGTGATTCTGCAAAGCGATACGACGGGAAACCCGGCCGATCCGTTTCGCGTAACCGCCGACGGAAGTTGGGGCGGTTTCGTGAAGATGGTGCCCGGCTCCAACACCATCCGGATTTCGGCGCGCTCGACGGATGGCATCGAGGCCGTCAAGCGGCTCCACGTCATCCACGAGCCCGTCGCACAGCCCCTGTCGGTCCCCGCCGATCTCGGGCTTCGACACAACCGCTTGCTCGAGGATTGCTTGCGCAACCTGAAACAGGTCCGTGTCGAAGTCGAGAAGGTACAGGCCGAGAAGGTGCGCAAAGAACTGCTACTCGAAATCGGTAAGGAGCGCGCCAAGGCCCGCAAACGCGCCGCCGAACAGCGCAAGCAACTCGAACTCGAGATCGAAGACGCCGAGTAGTTGGCGAAGCCGTTGGCTTCGCTTGCGGCGTCACGTGACCCCATTCTGGGGTCACGCTCCTGGCGGGCGAATCCTGCGGATTCGCTTGCGGCTTATGGGTTCGCGACCTGCTGTCGCGCGACGTTGTAGTTGTTGTCTTCGCCGAAGATCTTGAGCGGAGCCCAGCCCGGCAGGTCGGACATGTGGGGCATTCCGGACGTCATCGCACCGGTCGGATCGATCACCCACGGATCGTTCGGATCCTCGAACCAGAATGTCACCATGTGGTGCTGGTTGTCGCTGCGGCGAAAAACGATCGCGCGGAAGACTTCCGCTTCGTCAAAGCCGAGATCGCGCAGCAGGTGGTAGACGAGGAGTTCGAGGCCGTCGCAATCATCACCGTTGGTTCGAAACGTCTCTTCGAGCGTCGCCCAGTGGTCGATCGGTCCGTCCGCGATGTAGTGGTGCTGGGCCTGCTGCTGAATCCACGTCGCCAAGTCGCGCGCCAGAGCGCGTTTGCTCTGCTGGCGAAAGTCGGCGTACTTGGAGCGAAGATCAGCGGGGCGATCGGATGCGGCGTCAGAATCCGCGCCGGACGCCACGGCCGGGGTCGGGACTTCGAGGCCCGGCGCCTGCTGCTCGGCGTGCTCCCGAGCCTGCCAGACCTCGATCTTGTGACCCCAGGCATCGTCGACGGGCGGCTCGGTGAAGTACCGATACGAGAACGGCCCGGTGAGCGCACCCGCGCAGCCCCAGCCGATGCACACAGCGACGGCAAATACCGCCGCGATGCCCAGCTGATGTGTTGATTTCCCCATTACTAAAATACATCGGCCGGCGCGTGCGCTTCCTTAGCCACAAGTACTTGATTTTAATAGATAAAACCGACCCGCGAGAGTTCGACTGCGGCTTTCGAAGGATGCCCACGGAGCTGCGTGCCCGGGGAGTCGCAGTTAGCGCGCAGCCAGCCCCACACCCGAGGCCCGGGCGGTTTGGCGTCGGTAAAAAGGGGGGCGGCCCGGCTTCAGGCCGGGATTCCGCAGGAGCGCGTGAACTGGAAGAGGATGACCATGAAGAGGATGATCGCAGGGACACCGCAAGCGATGTAGAGCTTGGCGGCCAGGTCGTTCTTTCCTCGCGGTTCTTTGTCCATGATCTTTCCCCTCAATTCAGCCCTGCGGCAGTTCGACGGCGGCCCACTCTAGCCAGCTTCGGTTGCCGCGTCGACCACTTTGCGGCGAGCGCGCTCGGCCGACTCGGGCCGGATGGCTAGAATACGGCAGGGGTAGGGGTGAACCTCCGACGCACGCTTCCGATCATCGCGCTCATCTACGTCATCGAGGGCTTCCCGATGGGAGTCCACGATCTGTGGCCCATCTACCTGCGCAGACACGGCGCGTCCCTCACCGAAGTCGGACTGCTCTCAGCGCTCGGTTTTGCGTGGACGCTGAAGGTGCTCTGGTCGCCGTTGATCGATCGCTTCGGAGAGCGGCGTCGATGGGTCGCCGGATCGATGGCGGTCATGGCCGCCGCGATCTTCTGGGTCTCGCAAAGCGACGCCCACTCCATCTCGATTTCACTTTGGATTGCACTCTGGGTCTACTGCCTCGCGTCCGCGACGCAGGATGTCGCAATCGACGCCTATTCGATCGGCATTACCGAACACGGCCAGGAAGGACCCGTCAACTCGATCAAGGCGATCGCCTACCGCGTGGGAATGCTGCTCGCCACCGCCCTGCTCTTCTTGCCGCGTTGGATCGGCTGGTCGGGGACCTTCGCCCTGGCCGCCCTGATCAGCGCGGGTATGGCGGTCGCAGTCTTCGCGGCTCCGCGCATCGAGGTTCCGAAACCGGAGCGCAGCGAAGTCTGGCCGGCGTTGAAGTGCTGGCTCGGCGATCGCCACGGTGCCGCGGTCATCGTCTTCGTGATGCTCTACCGAATCGGCGACCTCGCAATGGGACCCATGCTCAGCAC
>JAFDAW010000230.1 GCA_019313605.1 Deltaproteobacteria bacterium | reverse complement strand
CCGTTGTCTTATGACGGTGTCTGCTCCGGTGGAGGGCAATCGGACGGGTGGCTGCTTATTTCGGTGAGTGGAGGGTATGGTTGGGGGGTGTTGGGTGTTGACGACGTTCGGCGGGCTTTGGTGGGGCGCGAACCGGTGCTGCTCGAGAGCGGATTGCGGCAGCGGGCGGCGGAGGCGATCGTGTTGACCGACGACGCGAACTCCCTGGATCTGTTGCTGATCGAGCGCTCGCAGCGAGCGGGCGATCCCTGGTCGGGCCACATGGCCTTTCCGGGCGGCCGCGTGGACGACGGCGATGCGACCGCTCGGGCCGCTGCGGAGCGCGAGACCCTCGAGGAGGTCGGCTTGTCGCTCGCGGGGTCGGAGCTTCTCGGTCGCCTGGACGACCTGCCCGGTCTGCCCGTTCCGAGCGATTTCGCGGTGTCTGCGTTCGTCTTTTACGCGAGCGCACCCGGTCCGCTCGCGCTCAACCACGAGGTGCGCGATGCCTTCTGGTTCCCGTTCGCCTCGCTCTCGGATCCGGAGCGCCAGATCGATCACCCGGCGGATGTCGAATCGGATCGGCTATTCCCGGGAATCCTGCTGGATGAACCCAGGCGCCGCGTGGTCTGGGGGCTGACCTACCGTTTTCTGGACCGGTTCTTGAGCGTCCTCGGTCAGCCGCTTCCCGAACGGGCGCCGCGCCTCTAGCGGGCGAACCCAGGCCGACACTTTAACGTGAAGCATCCGGCGGCACGGCAGGCGCCTTCCGCCTACAATCCGCCCATGAGCGAACGAAAGGGCCTTCTCGCACGCCTGCGGCGAATTTTGGAGCTGGCCGAACGGGTTCTGGAAGATCGCGCCGGCTTGCCTCCCGCGGCCCGACTGTTCGATCGATACGTCGCCTTTCGTTGGGACGTCAGTCGCGGGCCTGGGCGTATCGTTTCGATCGAGGAGCCCGATGGCTTCGAACTGGGCGATCTGATCGGCGTCGAGTCGGCGGTGGCGGGCCTGATCGCGAACGTCGAGCAATTCATCGGCGGACATCCGTCCAACCACGTTTTGTTGTTCGGTGCGCGCGGCACCGGGAAATCGTCTGCCGTCAAGGGTTTGTTGAATCGATTCGGTTCTCAGCGATTGCGGATCATCGAGGTGCACAAGTCGGATCTCGCTCACCTGCCCTCGGTGTTGGCCGCACTGCGCGGATTGCCGTACCGCTTTATCTTGTTCTGCGATGATCTCTCCTTCGAGAGCGGCGAGTCCGAGTACCGGGAGTTGAAGGCGGCTCTCGAGGGGAGCCTCGTCGCCCCGCCCGAGAACGTTCGCATCATCGCGACCAGCAACCGGCGGCATCTGCTTCCCGAAAGCGCGGCGGACAACCAATCGGTACGACTCGACGAAGCCGGAGAGCTTCAACTCGGCGAGACGATCGACGAGAAGCTGGCGCTTTCCGATCGCTTCGGGCTCGTGCTCGGCTTCTACAGCTTCGACCAGAGCACCTATCTCGCGATCGTCGACCACTATGCGAAGAAGGCAGACCTCCGGACTTCACCCGAAGAAGTGAAGGAGGCGGCTCTTCGCTGGGCGCTTCGCCGATCGAGCCGATCGGGGCGAACCGCCCGTCAGTTCGTCGATGATCTCGCGGGGAGGGAGGCCGTCACTCGGTCGCCCGGCCAGCCCTGAACACCCAACAAGATCTTCGTTTCAATGGAGGCTGAATGGACACCCTAGAGTTTGGATTCTCAATCCTCGGTCTCTTCGGAGTCGTCGCACTCGTCGCCACCAACGCCTTCTTCGTCGCTACCGAATTTTCCCTCGTTGCGGTTCGCCGCACGCAGGTCGAAGTCTGGGTCGCTGAGGGGCGACGCGGCGCGCGCTCGATCCAGACTGCGATCAGGCGCCTCGATGATGCAATCGCGGCCACCCAGCTCGGGATCACGCTCGCCAGTATCGGGCTGGGATGGATTGGTAAACCTGTGCTGGCCGAGCTGATTCGGCCCATACTCTCGGCGATCGGCGTCGAGTCGACCGAGGCGGTTGAAGCTGTGGCGCTGGTGTTGGCGTTCTCTGCGATCACCTTCATCCACGTGGTTGCGGGTGAACTCGCCCCCAAGGCCGTGGCGCTGGACATGCCCGGCAGGGTGGCGCTCGTCTGTGCGAGGCCATTGCTCGTCTTTGGGCGCATATTCCGACCGATTCTCGTCGTGATGAATGGCGCCGGCAACGCGTTGGTCAGGGCCTTCGGCGTCAAGCCGTCCGGGCAGATTCGATCCATCCATTCGCCGGCTGAACTCTCGCTACTCGTATCAGAGTCGAGGGCAGCCGGAGCGATTCACTCCTACCCGGGGCGCATGCTCGGTAACGTATTCCGCTTGAGCCGAATCCGTGTTCGCGACGTCATGATTCCGCGCGAGGAGGTAACCGCGATACCGAGTGAGATCGATCCCGAAGACCTGCTCGATCTGTTGCGAGAGTCCGGCTTTACGAGACTTCCCGTCTACCAGGGAAGCCTGGATCAGATCGTCGGCATCCTCCACACCAAGGATCTGTTTCACCTCTACGCGCGAGAGCGCGTGGTGGTGATGCGCGATGCGATTCGGCCCGCGACGGAGTTCGATCCCGATCTGCCCATCGTCGACGCGCTCGGGCGGTTTCGCAGGGGGCGCCGGCACCTCGCGGTCGTTCGCAGCGGTGACGGCCCGGTGCTCGGGGTCTGTACGCTCGAGGATGTACTCGAAGAGATCGTCGGCGAAATCGAGGACGAGCACGACACGCCGACGCCCGCCGGAGGCGATTAGGTTCGAGTTCCGATCGGCCGACCCGCTTCTCGGGTCAGCAGCCTCTCAGGAGATGATGCCCATCTCGCGGCCCGTGGTTGCGAAGGCTTCGAGGGCGCGCTCCAGGTGTTCCATGGTATGCGTTGCCATGTAGGACGTTCGCATCATGGAGCGGCCTTTGGGTACCGCCGGAGAAACCACCGGGTTCGCAAATACACCCCGGTCTTGAAGCTTCCGCGTCATCGCGAATGCGTCGGCGTCTTCTCCGACCACCAGCGGGATTACGGGAGACTCGGACTCTCCGGTATCGAAGCCGAGCGACTGGAATTCGCGCTTCATGAATCGAGCGTTCTCCCAGAGGTTCTTTCGGCGCTCGGGTTCCTGCTCGATGATATCCAGCGCCTTGATCGCCGCTGCGACCGACGGCGGAGGTGCCGCGGCCGAGAAGATTGCGGATCGCGCTTCGTGGCGGATGAAGTCGATGACATCTGCGCGTCCGGCGATGAAACCACCCACCGTCGCGAGGGATTTCGAGAACGTACCCATCACGAGATCGACCTCATCCTCGACGCCGAAATGCTCCGGAGTGCCGCGCCCCAGTTCGCCGAATACGCCCACACCGTGGGCGTCATCCACCATCAGCCGAGCGCTGTGGCGCTTCTTGATTTCGACGATTTCCGGAAGCTTCGCGACGTCTCCCTCCATCGAAAAGACGCCGTCGACGACGATGAGCTTGCCTTTATCGTCGGGGACATTGGCCAGCTTCTTCTCGAGGTCTGCCATGTCGTTGTGCAGGTATTTGTGGGTCTTGCCGAAGGCCAGCCGGCAACCGTCGATCAGGCTGGCGTGATTGAGGCCATCGGCCAGCGCGATGTCCGAGCGCTGCAGCAAGCACGAGAGCACGCCGAGATTGACCTGGAAACCCGTCGAGAACGTGAGCACGTCCTCGCGTCCCAGAAACTTGGCAAGTCGATCTTCGAGTTCGAGGTGGATGTCGAGCGTGCCGTTGAGCAATCGCGAGCCCGCGCAGCCGGTTCCGAACATGGCGAGGGCCACCGCAGCAGCCTCCTTCACCTCGGGGTTGTTGGTGAGCCCGAGGTAGTTGTTCGAGCCCAACATGACGAGTTCTTGGCCGAGGTGCGTGACGACCGGATCCTGCCCCGAAGAAATGGCGCGGTAATAGGGATAGATCCCAGCGTCTCGAACCTGCGCGTAATACTTCGCGGCATCAGCGCACTTCTGGAAAATGTCCACTCGATTACCTCCGTGGAGCCGGGCGAGCGGGTAAGACGATCATTGGGTCGCCACCCACATATTGCCTGCCGCGACCGGCCTCTCTGATGCTGCTGCGCTCCCAAAAACACCGGGTTACGAGCACGCGTTGCACCCGAGACACCCGACCACCTTGTATCTGTCCACTTGCTGGGAGGAGCGGGCCCTCTTCGGGGGGTGACTGTGGCACAGCAACCATTACGAAGACTCCCGACGGGCCGAAGCTTACCCCACTCGCGCTGCGGCTGTCAGCACAATTGATTTCCCGCGGGGAGTGCAGGCTGAATTTGCGTCGGGATCTGCGGGAGACTGGCCTCGATTCGACGCGCTCTCTAGACTCGGCCCCGGCATCCTTTCGAATTTCGCTGGCCCAAGCGCCTTATTCGCAACCAGCAGCGCGAAGGCATGCCCCAAGCTTGAACCCGAAAATTTACCCCAGATGGGAGGGGAGATGACCAAACCCTTCCAGCTTCGATTGGCGGCGCTTGGGTTGGGGGTCGCGCTTCTCGTCGCGCTATCGGCGTGTGCCAAGGCGCCGTCCGCTCCAGAAGCGAGGGTCGTTCCGGCTGGAGAGGAGTTCTCGTCGGATGCCGCGGATGATGAGGGTGGTTCTCCGGCTGGAGAGGAGTTCTCGTCGGATGCCGCGGATGATGAGGGTGGTGCTCCGGCTGGAGAGGAGTTCTCGTCGGATGC
>JAFDAW010000229.1 GCA_019313605.1 Deltaproteobacteria bacterium | reverse complement strand
TCCTTCGGCGAGCCCGGCGAGTTCGTCAATGTCCCGGGATCCCCCAGGTCCGACCGCTGAGATGTGTTGCACAACACCATCCGCATCGATAATCACCGTGGCTCGATCCGTGATTCCGTTGTCGGCCAGATAGAGACCAAATGCTTCGGCGACGGCGCCCTTGGGGTGGAAGTCGGCGAGCAGCGGAACGCTGATGCCTCCGAGGCTGTCGGCCCAGTTGGCGTGACAGTAGACGCTGTCAATGCTGATACCCACGACCTGGGTGTGAGCGGCTTCGAAACGACCTTGCAGCGCATCCAGCGCTGGAATTTCGAGGCTTCAGGTAGGTGTGAAGTCGAGGGGATAGAAGAGAAGGAGAAGATGTTGCTTGCCGACAAAGTCGGCCGACGCAATCGTGCGGCCGAGGTGATCGGACAAGGCAAACTCAGGCGCTTTGCTTCCTAGTGAAATCATGCAGCCGAGTATCGCCCCGGAGCGGGGCCAACGCAAAGGCCTTGATTCAAAAAAATAGCGACCCGCCTTCAAATGGCGGAGATCACTTCTCCCAGGCCCCCACGGCAGCGTCAGGCCCCAAAACGCTCGCTGGCTTTCTTGGCCAAAGCCGGAGCGAATTCCGATTCGATCCTGGCGGCGGTTTCCATCCGAGTGGCGTCAACCGCCCGACCACAAGGAGCGTCGCTTCGCGGTGAACTACTCTTTTTCTGTTGATCGGGAAGCCGTCGAAGCAGATTCTATCGCCGTTGACCATCGCCTATGATGCGGCGCGAGAAAGGAATCATCAACCATGAAAATCCTGATCCTGACCGCGGCACTACTCGCCCAGTGTACGCCGGGTGCGGGCCTCGACGATCGCCCAGCCGAAGCGCCGAACATCGTCCTCATCGTCATGGATACGGTGCGATCCGATCATCTCGGCTGCTACGGGTACGAGCGGAATACCTCTCCCCGGATCGACGCTTTCGCAAACTCGGCCACCCGCTATTTGAATTCCGTCGCTGCATCGCCCTGGACGATCCCTTCCCACGCATCGATGTTCACCGGCGAGCCGCCCTACGCTCACGGCGCGCACACCTTCGAGGTGGACAAGCCGGTGAACAACGTCAATCCGCTGGCGCGAGATCACGTGACGCTCGCCGAGGCGTTGCGCGAAGAGGGCTACCAGGCCGGCGCGTTCGTCGCGAACGCCGGCTTTCTCGCGCTCGACTGGCAGCTCGACCAAGGGTTCGACACCTACCACGTCGAGTTTGTCTGGTCCGATAAACTCAACGAGCACGTCTTCTCGTGGCTCAACCGGGTCGATCGGCCGTTCTTCCTTTTCGTCAACTACATCGATGCCCATCGCCCCTACAACACCCGGCCCCGGCCCGATCTGATCGATCCACCCGCGGTAACGGACGATGGTCAGCTGCTCGACAGGCTGATCGGAGAAGTGCTGCCCGGCGAACGAGACGCTTCATCGGGGCTCGTTGGCCAGGTCATCGATCAGTACGACACGGGAATTGCCAACCTGGACGAAAATATCGGAGAGCTACTCGACCGCTTGAGCCGAAGCGGGCTCGACGACGATACCGTCATCATCATTACGTCGGACCACGGCGAGTACTTCGGAGAGCATAGACTGGTCGAGCACTCGAAGGATGTCTACCAGGAGGCCCTCAACGTACCGCTCCTGATTCGAAGTGCCGGTCAACAGCGAGCGCGCGTCGTCGACACACCCGTGGTGTCGTACGATTTGCCACGCCTCATCGCGTCCGAGCTGACCGTGGAGCTCGAGGAGCGCCTTGCGCCCCTCTTTCCATCCGTTCCGGGTGAACACCCGATCGTATCTGAGAATTACTTCACCCGTTTTCCCGACCTGTTCAACCCGAGATGGGGGCATCGCTTTCAGCGTATCCGTCGCGCCGTGTTCGATTGGCCGTTCAAGCTGATCCAGTCGTCCGATGGGCGGTCCGAACTCTACGCGTTGGACGACGATCCGACCGAAGCGAACAATCTGATCGATGCGAAAACAAAGGTGGCGAAGCGTCTGGCGGAAACGCTCGACCGCTACCTGCAGGCGCAGGGTCAACCGATGACGGAGCCGAACCGCATTCCGATCGCCCCCGACCTCCGCAAAAAACTCGAGGCGCTCGGTTACCTGGAACCTTGAGCGCGTTGCTGTTCTCTCGAGCTTTCGAGCGAGGTCCCGCGAACCCTGCCGGGGCGCTACTTACTTCAGGATCAGGGCCGCGACCGAGAGTTTGATCGGGCCGCTTGCCGGGCTAGTGGATCAGGGTTCCAGATCGCGGCTGGGGAGTATTCGAGGCGGCTGCTCGCCGAGCGCCTGGATGCGCAGAAACCCATCGTCGTCGTAGATCATGACGTCGCGCACGCCGCTATCGCGCAACGTTTCGACGATATCCGTTACCACGAGTATCCGGTCCGAGAGTTGAAGTGCTGACCAGTCGTCCCGAATCTCGCCGACGAATGCGGGCCCCCGTCCGTTTCCGCTGCGGGCCCCATGTGAGAGAAGGGGAGACACCTGATCGAGTTGGTTGCGATTGAAGCGCGCGTGATCGCTGTTCCACAGAAGGCCTCGACCCATCCAGAAAACCAGCAGCACACCGGCGATCGCGATGCCGATCGTCGCCAGGCGTCGGTTCGGCAAGGCCTTCAACGCCGAGCGTTCAGCCTTTTGGGTTGCGCGATGCGAGCCGAGGAGCGCTTCCCGCACGATTGTATCTGCGGTCTCTGGCATTTCCGCCAGCTCCAACCTCTCCTCCAACTCCAACGTCTCTGCAGTCTTTGCCCTCACCGGCGTGTCGGGCCTGGGCATGGGAGCGCGGTTTTGGATGCACCGCATCTCGGCCATGGACGCGTAGAGATACCGGCTCTTCAGCTCGGAAAGCGTGCAAGCCTCCCGATAGTCGTCGCCGGAGATCCCCAGGTTCACCTTCTGCTGGAGCGCTTCGGAGAGTTCGGGAACCCACTCTCCGAATAGGTGCGACGACGTGATTCCGACGGTCGGAAACTCGTCTTCGAGTACGACCGATGAACGACACAACAACCCAACCAGGATCACCGTTCGGGTGAGGTCAGCGGGAGAACCCACGGACTCGGCCAGCAGTACCTGACGCTCCTCCGCGGTTGGATATTCGAGGTCGAGGCACCACGCGATGCGATCGACTGCGCTGAACTCGGGGGCTTTGCCCGCCACACGCCGCCTCAATGCCTGGGCGATCTGCGGAAGGGCATGCGAATCGAACGCCGAGACCGCCCGCAGGGGTTCGTCGGCCACGGGCGGTAGCGATCCCCAATCCTGCGAAGCCAGTACTTCTTCGTCGATGCGTTGCAGCAGCGAAACGTTGTAGGTGACGATGGCGCGTAGGACCTGCGGTACGAAATAGCTGGACCCGAGTTCAGTCTTGCGGGTTCGCAGCGCGCGCAGCTGCATTTCTCCGCGCGAATCGGCTTCGTACATATCCGCCGCGTGGAAGAACTCGGCCTCGATTTCGGGGAGTCGTGGATCGTAATCAACGCCGGTCCGCTCACAGACTTCGTGCAACCGCGGTGTCAGTTGGACCGGATCGAGGGGCGGCTGATCGGGGCCGGCGCTGCACAGCAACGTGATCAGGTAATCGATCGATGGGATTCGCGCCTCAGTGCCATCTTGTTCGAGCAATTCGGCGCTGAGCATCAAATCGAGCAGGTCAAGCACGCCCCGCCGGTTTTGCGAAACGCAATCGGGAAGCGTGGCGCGGAGCTGGCTGACCGAAATCTTGCACGCGACTACGCGCATCTCACATTCGAGGGAATCCAGACGAGATTCGATTTCGGCCATCGCCTCGAAATCAGGATCGGTTGCAGCGCGACTGACCAACTCCATCAAGTCGTCGTTCAACGTGCGGCCGGTTTCGGCAATGTCGTTTTTTTCGGTGGAGAGCCCAGAGGGTGCGAGCACGCCCCAGGCAGACCGCAGCGCACGCTGCCGGTCGATGAGTGCAGTCAGCGCGGAGTCGAGGCCGGTTTCTCGTTCCATTCCCCCCGGCTCTCCTGTCTTACTGATCTGCGTCACATCGCCCCAGCCCTGGAGAATTCGTTAGCAGTCGATCTAGAAGGTCGATTGACCCGAACTCGCATTGCAGGGGCCGACGGACTTCGGTTGGAGTCCCGTGGGATCGCAGCCGACTTTGCCCGCGACCTTTGTCCCGCTGCTGTCCGGATTTGCATAACCCCAGTACTGAACGAATCCGTCCCCATCGATGTCGGCGGCGGCATCCGCTGTGAAGCCCGCGCCGTCGGCGCTCACCGCGACTCCGTAAGAGAAATACACGTAGCCCTGGGGCACGAATCCCAGGAGTTCGAAGTCGCTGTTGACGCTGTCGAAGGCCGTGGCCACTGAGCCTGGGATGGCGGCCGGCTCGGCGTTGGCGCTCCGATATATTTGGTTTTCGCTGTAGTAGGTTTCTTCGAGCACCCGGATCGCGCCGAGGTTCGTCTTGGCCTCGGCACTTTTCGATCGGAGCTGGTAGGTGCTCAGCAGGGGGATCGCGATCGCGGCGAGCACGCCGATCACCGTCACGACCATCATCAGTTCGAGCAGCGTGAAGCCCGCTCGGCCTGGCGCTCGTTTTACTCGGATCTCCATATTGGCGTCATCGGTGCTTCAGGTCCCAGGCTCAAGTTCATTATCTGGAGGTCGCTGTAGATCAAGTGATTGACAATATGGCCAAGTCGCCATATGCTTTCAGG
>JAFDAW010000228.1 GCA_019313605.1 Deltaproteobacteria bacterium | reverse complement strand
AAGCGAACGTCGCGCGGAGAGACCGGGCTGGCGGCCAACTACTAGAAGCGAACGTCGCGCGGAGAGACCGGGTTGGCGGCCAACTACTAGATCGTCATTTGGATCGAACTTTCGCCTTCTCCAGATGATCGCCGATCAGTTCTCGCACGCGCAGTGCCAAAGTTTCCACATCCTCTTCCGCAAAATCTGAATAAGCGATCGGATCCAATACCTCGATCAGGATCTGGTGACGACCCTGGAGGATCACGCCGCGCTTGGGGAGCGCGGAAGCGGTTCCGTGAACCACGATCGGAAGAAGCGGGCGCTGTGCGTCCTTGGCCAGGCTGAAAGCGCCGGTCTTGAATCCGCGCAACCTGCCAGTCGGAGACCGCGTTCCCTCGGGAAACATCATGATCGAATTTCCGTTGGCCAGATTTTCTCGACAGGTTCGCAGCATTGCCGAGGTGCTCGAGCGATCTCCGCGCTTCAGTTGGATGTATTGGTTGAGGTACATGTTCCAGCCGATGCATGGAATTCTGAAATTCTCGACCTTCGAGACCCATTTGAAATGTCGGAAGAGTCGGAACAGTACCAGGATGTCCAGCAGCGACTGATGGTTTGCAACCATCACGTAGGTTTCGCCGGGATCGATTTCCCCCCGTCCCGTGACCCTGACCGGCCAGGCGGGATTGAGCCAGGTGTAGAGAGACCCCCAGAAACAGGTCAGCTGGTGGAGGATCACCTTTCGACGGTCAAAGGGCAGGGTCAGCGCCCAGCACAGCAACGCTATCGGGAACATTGCCACCGAGGACAGTGTCATGAAGATCCAGAAGAGTGCAGACCCTACGGCTCGAAGCATCGGCCTAGTATTCCGCCTCGTGGATCCGCGCGCACGCTTCCCGCGCAGCGGTGTTCCTCGCGCCTCGGGATCGGTGGGTCATCCACAAGCCGTGACGAATGCGTCGAAGAGTCCGTCGCGATGGATTCCCGTCAGCTTCTCGGGGTGCCACTGAACGCCCACGCAGAACTGCTGGCCTTCGTCTTCGATGGCCTCGATCAGGCCGTCTTCGGCGCGTGCCGAGACCCGCATGCCCGCTCCGGGCGACTCGACGCCCTGATGGTGCAGGCTGTTGACGGGCGGCGGGTTTTCGCCGAGCGCTTCGGACACCCGCGTTCCGGCCTCGATCTGCAGCGCGTGGTGCCCGTCGGTCGCGGCCAGCTGATGCGGGCCGGCTTGCGGAAAGTCGGTCGCGATGTCGTAGAGCAGCGTGCCTCCGCGGACAGCCGCCAGCAACTGCATCCCGTAGCAGATCCCCAGCACTGGAAGGCTTCGTTCGAGCGCTTCGGCGATCAGGTGCCGATCGAAATCCAGCTGCTTCTCGGGTGTGAGGTCGAAATTCACGCCCGATGGATAATCGCGCGGCGCGGGGAGGTCGTCCCCGCCCGGAATCAACAACCCATCCAGGCTCTGGAGCAGTGACGATGGATCGCGTTGAATGGGGAGATAGACGGGAACTCCGCCGGCTGCTTCGACGGTGCTCGCGTAGGCGGAGTCGATGTAGTGATAATCCCGATTTGCCTTCCAACGACCGCGATCGTCGAGGCACGCAGAGATCCCAATCAGGGGCGCCATCGGACCCAGTATAGCCTTCGGGAGATTGCCGCTCGCGGCGCCCCGGCCCGATCTTTTGCAGTCATCCCAGTTTGCTCGAGATGGCTGCCGGTATACCCTCCTGCCGTCTGGGATTTGCAGAATTCGAGAGAAAGAACTGCGGTGATGAGAATCTTGATTGCGGGTTGCGGGTACGTGGGTGAGGAACTCGGGAGCCTCCTACTCGCTGATGGCCACGACGTCTGGGGCCTGCGGAGAAATCCGCGTTCGCTGCGTGGCGGAATCGAAGTCATCGCAGCGGACCTCGCTCAACCCGAAGACCTCCGGGATCTACCCGAAAGCCTGGACGTCGTCTTCTACCTCGTATCTCCCAACGGCTCGGAGGATGCCCTCTACCGCCGCGCCTATGTGGAGGGGCTTCGCGGGCTGACGGGCGCGCTCCATCAGCAGCGGCAAAAGCCTCGGCTGCTCTTCGCGTCGAGCACGGCCGTTTACGCTCAAAGCGATGGCGGGTGGGTCGATGAATCCTCCGAAGTGGCGTCCGATCATTGGAGCGGCAAACGACTTCTCGAGGGTGAGCAGCTCGCCCTCCAGGCACTGCCCTCCGCCACCGTGATTCGATTTGGCGGTATCTACGGGCCACGGCGCACGTCGCTGATCGACTCCGTTCGATCCGGTCGCGCCATCTATCGCGCCGATCCCCCTCAGTACACCAATCGGATTCACCGCGATGACTGTGCGGGAGCGTTGCGCCATTTGATGGGGCTCGAAAATTCAGAGTCGATCTACCTGGGAGTCGACAACGAGTCCGCCGAAGAGCGCGCCGTACTGCTCTGGCTGGCGGGTGTGATGGGCTCTCCGGAGCCTCGCGCAGCCGAAAAGAAAGAAGCCTCGAAACGGCCGCGCGGCAACAAGCGCTGCCGCAATGCCCGGCTCGTTCAATCTGGCTATACGTTTCGCTACCCCACATTCCGCGAGGGGTACAGCGCCGTACTCGAAGGGATGGTCTGATCCACCCGGAGAGGTGCGGCAGCAAGCCGAGAGGATTCCATCGTGCCCCGACCCCCGGACGTCACGGCGACCGTGGCTGCAATGCCCGGCTCCATTTACTCGACGAGTGCCGCGCGTGACAGCGCGCCCAGGGTCCGGCCCTGCCCGCTGAACGTCGGTGACACCTGGTTCCAGCCTTTCGAGGGTGGGCGGATGGAGGATCTCAGCGGGAGTGACTACCCGGAACTGAATCGCTATACGGCGACGCGCGGAATCGATCCCCTGATCGACGCGATCGTCGAAAAAGTGCGGGAGCGCAACGGCCTGCAGTGCGAGCGGGCCTCGGTGATGGTCAGCGCCGGAGCGACCGCCGGACTCAGCTGCGCGGTGGGCATGCTCGCTGCTGCGGAAGAAGAAGTGCTGATTCTCGCGCCGTTCTGGCCGCTGATCCGCGGTATTACGCAGACCTTCCGCGCGAAGCCCGTGGAGGTTCCATTCTTCGATCGGGTTGACTCGGCGGAGGCCGCAGTCGAGGCGGTTCGCGAGCGTCTGTCTCCGAAGAGTGTTGCACTCTACGTATCGACGCCTTCGAATCCGACCGGCCGCGTTATCCCAGAAGATTGGTTGCAGGCGCTCGCCGAGCTGGCGCGTAGCGAAAATCTATGGCTGATATCAGACGAGGTCTACGAAGATTACGTCTACACGGGGCAGCACGTCTCTCTCGGTCGCTTTGCGCCCGAGCGCACGATCAGCGCGTATTCGTTTTCAAAAGCCTACGGGATGGCGGGCAACCGCACCGGCTACCTCGTCGGTCCACCCGAAGCCATCGCCCAGGCCGGAAAGATTGCGACGCACTCGTTTTATTCGGCACCGACTGCGGGGCAGGTGGCGGGCCTGCGCGCGATCCGAGACGGTCAGCCGTGGGTCGATCGCGCGCGAGAGAGTTATCGCTTGGCTGGAGCTGCTGCGGCCGCCGAACTCGGGCTCCCGGCGCCGCAGGGTTCCACGTTCTTGTTTGTCAATGCAGCGGCTGCGCTCGACGAGCGCGGCGTCGAGGGCATGCTCGCGGATTGTCTCGAAGACGGCGTGGCGGTTGCTCCCGGGGCGTCCTGCGGCCGAGATTATGCGACCTGGCTGCGGCTGTGTTACACGAGTGCGCCGCCTGAAGAAGTTGAAGTGGCGATCTCGAAACTCGCGAAGCGCCTCGCTGCTCGCTGAAGAAAGCGCGAAGAGCAGGGCGCCGGGGAGCGCGCGTTCAGACCTCGAACGCTTTGGCGAGTTCGGCGAGGATGATCTCCTCTTCACTCGAAATCTTTCTTCCGAGACCCAGAAAACCGCCGGTCGCCTCGGCGACGCTGCGCGCGCGACCGAGGATCTGTTGCTTCAGGGATTCTCGCTCGCTCTCGCCCAACTCGGCACAGAGTCCGACGATGAAGGTTCCCCAGACTTCGAGTAGGCGTCCATCCGGGCGGTGAGCGAGCCAGCTCTCGAGCAACTGGTATCCGGGGCTGTCGCTGGTAATCCCGTTGGCTTCGGCGCCCGACAGCACGGCCTGGCGCTCGGGGTCGTCGATCTTTCCATCCGCCCAGGCGACTTCGACCAACGGCGCGATCGAAACCGCCGTCCAGGTATCGGCATCGATGCCGAGTGCGCAGAGCTTTGCGAGGATTTCGTCGCTTTCGATCCCGGAGACCTTCGCCAGTGCCTCGCGAATTTCGTGCGTGTCCCTCTCGGCCTTGATCTGCGCGAGGAGCTTCTCATTTTCGCGCGCGAAGAAGGACTCCTCGAGGGCTTTCTTGCGATCGCCAAAGTATTCTTTGCTCATCGTAGGATTCGCCGACTATTCGTGGATCTGCTCGGCGAGGTATTGCTCTTTGCCGATTTCGTCGATGATGTGGAGCTGGGCTTCGAGCCAATCGATGCTTTCTTCTTCGTCGACGAGAATGCCTTCGAGCATTTCGCGCGTTCCGTTGTCGGCTTTCTCCCGGCAAAGCGCGATGGCCTTGTTGAGCCGATCGACTGCGTCGACTTCCACCTCGTGGTCGAGCTTGTGCTGCTCGACGGCGTTCTCGCCGATCCGTACCGGGCTGAGGCGTTGCATGTTCGGAATGCCTTCGAGATAGAGGATGCGACCGATGACGGTGTTCGCGT
>JAFDAW010000227.1 GCA_019313605.1 Deltaproteobacteria bacterium | reverse complement strand
TGGATTTCGAAGAGTCGGGCGAAGGCGGCGGTGGTTACGCGAAGGTCATGAGCCAGGAGTTCATCGACGCCGAGATGGCGCTGTTTCGCGAACAGGCCAAGCGGGTGGACGTCATCATCACCACCGCCCTGATCCCGGGCAAGAAGGCGCCGGTCCTGATTACGGCCGACATGGTCGAGATGATGAAGACGGGTTCCGTGGTCGTCGACCTCGCGGCCGCGCAGGGTGGCAACTGCGAGCACACCGTGCCCGGCGAGTCGGTGGATCACGAAGGGGTGAAGATCGTCGGCTATACGGACCTCACCAGCCGCATGCCCCGCCACGCTTCGCAGATGTTCAGCGCAAACGTCGCTCACCTGATGGAAGAGATGGGGGGTGGCGAGAATTTCGGCATCGATGAAGAGAACGAGGTCGTTCGCGGGGCGTTGGTGCTTCGCGACGGCGCCAGCAAGTGGCCGCCGCCCAAGATCGAGGTTGCTGCGCCACCGCCCGCAAAGGCCGAGACCAAGGTCGAAGTGGCAGAGCCGGTGAGTCCCGCTCCCGCTTCGCCCGTCCGCAAGCTGCTACCTCAAGCGATCGGTTTGTTGGTGGGCGCCGCGCTTCTTGCGAGCGTTGGGCTCTTCGCGCCCCGAGAGTTCGTCCAGCATTTCACGGTCTTCGTGCTGGCGGTCTTCATCGGTTACCAGGTGGTATGGAACGTCACGCCTGCGCTTCACACGCCGTTGATGAGCGTCACCAATGCGATCAGCGGAATCATTCTCGTAGGTGGTTTGTTGTTGGGTACCCGCGGTGAGATCGACATGGCCGCGTGGCTCGGGGTCATCGCGGTATTCGTCGCCACCATCAACGTCTTCGGTGGTTTTCTGGTCACCCACCGCATGTTGAAGATGTTTCGGAAATAGGGGCCATGAGCGAAACTTCGTTAGCGGTTCTCTATCTGATTGCTGCAGTCCTCTTCATCCTGAGCCTGGGGGGGCTCTCCAACCAGGAGACTGCACGCCGCGGCAACATCTGGGGCATCGTCGGGATGACGATCGCGCTGGTCGGAACCCTGCTGCATCCCCACGTCGAGAGCTACCTGCTGATCAGCCCGGCGATTCTGGCTGGCGCGATAATCGGCGCGATCCTGGCGGCCCGCGTCGTGATGACCGCGATGCCGCAACTGGTCGCGATGCTGCACAGCTTCGTGGGGCTCGCCGCGGTACTCGTCGGCATCGCTTCCTACCTCAGCCCGGAAGAGAGCGTCGCCGCCGGGGGCCGCGCCGCCATCATGGTGCACGAGATCGAGATTTGGGTGGGCGTCGCCGTTGGAGCGATCACATTCACGGGCTCCGTCATCGCCTGGGGGAAATTGCGAGGATCCATCAGTGGAAGCCCCATGCTGTTGCCCGGGCGTCACGCGTTCAACTTCGTCATGGTCGCGGCGGTTGTCGTCATGGCGGTGTTCTTCGTCTCGGAGCAAACCAGCCACGATCTGGGGCTGACCTACCTGCTCATCATGACGGCGATCACGTGCGTGCTCGGCATCCATCTGGTGATGGCCATTGGCGGCGCAGACATGCCGGTCGTGGTCTCGCTGCTCAACAGCTACTCGGGATGGGCGGCTGCGGCTGCGGGTTTCATGCTCAACAACGACCTGCTGATCGTCACCGGCGCCCTGGTCGGCAGCAGCGGCGCGATCCTCTCCTACATCATGTGCCGCGCGATGAACCGCTCCATCCTCGCCGTGGTCTTCGGCGGATTTGGCACGGGAGACGCCAAGCCGGCCGCGGGTGGTGACGAGGTCGAGGGCGAAGCCCAGCCCATCGAAGCCGCAGCGGTCTGCGATCTGCTCAAGGCGAGCAAGGAAGTCATCATCGTTCCCGGTTACGGGTTGGCGGTTGCGCGCGCCCAGCATCTCGTCAACGAGCTTGCCAACAAGCTGCGGGAAGATGGCGTCAACGTTCGCTACGCGATTCACCCCGTGGCTGGGCGCCTGCCTGGTCACATGAACGTGTTGCTCGCAGAAGCCGGGGTGCCCTACGACATCGTTCTCGAGATGGACGAGATCAACGCGGACTTCTCGAGCACTTCGGTTGCACTTGTGATCGGCGCCAACGATGTCGCGAACCCCGGTGCGGAAACCGATTCGACGAGCCCGATCTACGGCATGCCGGTTTTGAAGGTGTGGAACGCCGAAAACGTCATCGTGCTGAAGCGAAGCATGGCATCCGGCTATGCGGGCGTTCAGAATCCGCTCTTCTTCCTCGAAAACACCCAGATGCTCTTTGGCGATGCGAAGGACAGCATCGGGCAGTTGGTGTCCGGTCTATAGCGCTCGATCCCGGTTCGTCGGCCGATGTCGGATCGAGTGCTCGAAGAAGGTCGTCTCAAGATCAAATTGCGCGAATGATCTGATCGAGCCCGGGGTTCTCAATGAGAAACCCCGGACGTTCATGGTTGGATCGCCCGAGGGGTTGCATGTTGCGAGCCCGGGCTCGGGCCGCTCGCTCCCTGTCGGCGATTCACCCTGCGAGCGCACGGAACCGCGGTGACGTGCAGTAAGCTAGTGTGCGGGCCAAATGCGGGCCCCGCGCCGCGCAGTGGAGGCCGCCCCGAGCGGCAGCCTGGGCCAAACGCATCGGATGCATTGGGTGGTATGGACGCTTCAGAGGATCTCCGGGCGGTTCGATTTCTACGGATCGCGGCCATCGCAATCGGCTCTCTCGCGTACTGGGGGCTGATTTTCTGGGATCCGACCTGGGATCTGAAGCCCCTCGACGCGTGGCTCTTCCTCCCAACGGACCCGCTGCCACAGGCGATCTTCCTGGTGGCGGCCGCACTCGTCTATCGACGGCGGGATTTCTTGCGGAGAGCGATGCGCTTCGAGGGCTCTCCGGCTCTCGCCGTACTTCCGCTGCTCGTGGGCTCAGCGCTGTTCGTCTGGGGGTACTACGTCGACGCGATGGACCTCGTGCTGGTCTCGTTCATGCTCGTTTCCATCGGCGCTGGACTGCTCTGGTTCGGAGTGCGGTTTGCTCGCGAGTTGGCGATTCCCTGGGTCGTTCTCGCGTTCGCATTCCCGGTTCCGGCCGTCGCGACGAACCAGGCCTTTTACGCCCTTCGCCTCTGGACTGCTTCCCATGCGGCTGCGTTGTTGCAGTTCGCCGGACTTCCGGTCTTGAAAGAGGGGAACGTCATATCCGGGCCGGGCGTGATCGCCCAGGTCATCGACACGTGTAGCGGGCTTCGATCCATCGAAATCCTCACGTTGGTCGCGATTTTTTATGTGAGCTGGTTTCCGGCCCGGCGCCTACGCCAGGCGCTGCTCGTCGTATTGGCTCCTGCGATTGCGTATTTGTTCAATCTCTTGCGGATTTGCGTGATCGCCGTGGCGCCGACCTCGGAATATTCGGCAGCCCACACCTTCCAGGGGTTGACGGTCTACTTTGGGGCGATCGCGTGCCTGATACTCGTCGATCGCATTCTCGGTCGTCTACTCCCAGGCAAGGCGCGACCCAGGCCCGCCGCGCCGAGGCCGACAACCGAGTTGGGATCGCAACAGACGTCCGAGCGGGAATCGCAGGAAACTTCTCGGCCGGAGTCACACCAGGAAGTGTCTATTGAGGCCGCGAAGGATTCCTCGAGTGCGCTTCGATCGAGTGGTCGCGTCAGTGCCGCCGTGCTCACGGCGCTTGCCGTGGTGATGTTTGGCATTTCAATCTTTATGCCCAGGTGGAGCGCCCCCGAAGAAGAGGAGGCCGGGGTCGAACCCGTCGGCCTTCCGGCGGAGTTCGATGGTTGGACGAAGGGCTCGAGGATATTGACTGACAACTCGTATCTTTGGACCGTGCGGTTTCTGAAAACCGAGTACTGGATCTACGAGCGCGATGGCGACGAGATATCAGTCTTCATGGGCGTGGACGATCGTCGCAGTCGCAGCCGAAGCCTACTCTCGCGCAAGAACGCGGTACCGAGGCGTGGCTTCGAAGTCATGGAGCGGGATTCCGTGTCGTTCGATCCCATCGAGGTGCCAGTCAAGCGAACCGTCGCACAATCCCGATTGGCACATGTTCTCACCTACTACTGGTACGAGGAGACCGACGGGCTGATTTCGGAGATCTTTCGCGCGCTGTTCGCAACCGACCAATCGCCGTTTCGCCGGGCGCGGCCTGCGCGGGTGACCCGGGTTGCCACTGCGGTCGATTCAGCTCCAGCCGCTCGGGTGGAGGACGAAGCGAAGCTTCGCACGTTTGCCTCTTCGCTGGCGGCCGTACTGCGCGAGTAACCGCTCCGATTGGTGGACGCTTCTGCAGCCGCGGCCCACGCGGTGGGCGGCCGGTCCATTCGCCAATGGGGGGCCGCTTTCATTCAACGATCGCGTGGAATTGCCTGCGGCTCCGGCGAGTGGAGATCAAACCCCGAAAATCGAGAGTTGGAAAAGGTTTTCCGTTGGAATGGAAAGACGGTTCCCAGAAATGATTTGGCGCCTTCAGGGAACGGCATTCCGCTTTCCAAGGTATTGAAATAAAGGAGATTTTCCGGATTACTAGAACATCCACCGTGGCACAGAGATTGCTTCGTTGGAAAATCAGATATTAGGGACTGTCCCTGGACGTGTACTATTTCGCAGCTTGCTCACAAAGGCGTGGGTGGGCTGCGAATGATTGAGCTGACCGAATCCACGCGCTGCATAGCGACGGGAGATATTACAGTGACGAATCGCTTCATGAAGTTCCTCTGCAACCTCATTGTACTGGGAGT
>JAFDAW010000022.1 GCA_019313605.1 Deltaproteobacteria bacterium | reverse complement strand
TCTTCGATACGGATCCAACCTGAGAGGTCGGATACCGCTCGGAGCAATCCGGTTTCAATTTTCTGAGCAGTGCGGCGCCTTTTACGGCAACCCGATTCGAACTTTTGAAGAAGCGATACAGCTCCGCAGAATTGGGCCCATCCGACGCAAGGTGAATTCGTCCGACCAAGTCGGTGCCGGCTGCTTGTGTTTCTGGGGGGCAACCAATTATTGACCCGACATTGTGAGTCTTTCGCTCCAAAAATGCCAGAACAATTTGCTGGTTTTCCCAACGGGACACCGCCTCCAGTCCAGAAAAAGGTCATTTTTCAAGCATCCATTTAAAATGTGGCTAAAACAACCCATCTTCTGATCTATCGGTCGGTGACGTCTCGATCAAAAGCGTGAACGCCACCCCGGGATTCGGCAATTCCCAATTCTCGGGGACCTGCTCATTCCCTGCCTCCAGCTCCTCCTAGTTAGTGCCCCGGGAGTGGCTGCGGTGACGAGAATCCTTTCTTTCCCCCGGGGGAGGGGAGGGACACAACCTGTTTAGAAGGGCCAGATGAAGGGGATCATCACGATCGCGATGACCGCGCAGACCGCGTTGAGCGGTAGGCCCACGCGCACGAAATCAGTGAACCGGTAGCCGCCCGGGCCGTAGACGATCAGATGCGTCTGGTAGGTGACGGGCGAAGCGAACGCACAACAGCCGGCGATGGCCACCGCCATCACGAATCCGCGCGGGTCCGCGCCCACGAGGCTGGCGGTTTCGACGGCGATCGGAAACATCAGCGCGACGGCCGCGTTGTGGTGGAGCAGCTCCGCGAGCAGCAGGGCCGTCAGGTAGACGACGATCAGCGCCGCGACGGGCCCCATGGATCCCGCCGCGAATGCGATCAGCCCCGCGACCGCTTCTGCGGCGCCGGTCTTCTGCATCGCGAGTGCGATGCCGAAGCTCGCGCCGATCACGATCAGGATCGACCAGTCGACGCTGCGGCGTGCGGAGCCTCCGCTGATCGAGCGCGTTGCGAGCAGGAGGCCGGCGGCCAGGAACGCCGCGACCGAAATCGGGTAGGCGCCGAGGCTGGCCGCGAGCACCATCAGGATCAGGATCCCGATCGCGATGCCCGCGCGGTCGTAGCGGAGGGTTTCGGTCCCCGCGATCTCGCTCACGAGATAGAAGTCCGGGCTGTTGCGATGAGCGCGCAGAAATCCAGGAGCGCCCTGGAGCAACAGGGTATCGCCGGCCTCGAGCACGATCTCGCCGATCTTGCCCGCGACCCGCGCGCCATTGCGGTGAACGGCGATGACCGCGGCGTCGTAGAAGGTGCGGAAGCTCGCATCGCGGATGCTCTGATTGATCAGTGGTGAGGATGCGGAGACCACCGCTTCGACCAGTCGATGTTCGGGGCGTGTCGGCGCAGGGCCCTCGTCGTCCGTGGCGGGCACGAGGCCGCGGATCCGCTGCAGGTCGACGATCGTCGATACGACGCCCGCGAAAACCAGTCGGTCGTCCTGGCGGATCAACTCGTCGGGGCCGACGGGTGTGATGATGTGGCCGGCCCGGCCGATCTCGACGAGGAACAGGCCCGGCAGCTGTCGCAGGCCGGCCTCTTCGATGGTCTGGTCGATCAGCGGACACTGCTCTTCGACGATCATCGAGGCCGTGTATTCGCGGCGGCGGTCGCCGAGATCTTCGGTGGGTTCGTGGCGTGTGGGGAGGAGCTTCGGCGCGACGAACTGGATGTATGCGAGGCCTACGATCGCGATCGGGATCCCGACCGGTGCGAGCTCGAAAAAGCCCATCTCTTCGAGCCCGGATTCGCTGATCAGGCCCGCGATCGTCAGGGTCGTGCTGGTGCCGATCACGGTGGTCGTGCTGCCGAGGATCGAAGAGTAGCTGAGCGGGATCAGGAACCGGCTCGGAGAAAGGCCCCGCCGCCGCGCCCAGTCGATCACGGTGGGCGTCATCATCGCGACGATCGGCGCGTTGTTGAGAAAGGCGGAGAGGGCCGCGACTGGGGGGCAGATGCGCGCGAGCCCACCCGATTCGCTCCGGGTGCGGTCCATCAGGCGCCCAACGGTCGTCTCCAGCGCGCCCGTTTCGCGCAATGCCGCCGATACGATGAACAGCGCGCCGACCGCGGCCAGGGCCGGATTCGCGAAACCCTCGAAGGTTTCGCGCGGCGTGAGCACTCCGAAAGCCGCAAGGGTGAAGAGGCCGGCCATCAAAACGAGGTCCGGTCCGGCGACCTCCTTCACCATCCCGAGGAGGGTGAGGAGAACCACCGCCAGCGTCAGCCAACCCTGCCACTCCATTGGCGCGGCACGATACACCAACATTCGCGACACTGTCGCCGCCATGGCATCCGAACCTGCAAATCATCGCCGCGTCGCACCCTTTACCGAGAAGGGTTTCTATCTGAGCGAGCTGCGCGATCGCACCATCGCGATCGCGGTGCCCGCCGGCCTGCTGCGCGAAGGGACGGCCCTCGAGCCGGTTCTCAAAGACCTGGAAGCGAACCAGACCCGCGTGATCCTGATCTCGGATGGTGCCGAAGCGCTCGAACTGCTCGCCGGAAGCGAGCCCTTGGGTGCGGGCGAGCCCGCCACGCTGCCCGGGCGCGTGTGGCGGCGGCTCGGCCACAAGCTTCGGGTCGGCATCGTGACGGACGACGGCACGGGCTTCGGGGCGGCCTGTTGTCAGATCGTACTCGGACTCGGGATCAAGAAACTGGTCTGGGTCGATGTGGAGGGCGGTTTGATTCGCGCCGATGGCGAGCGCGATTCTTTCATCGACGCTGCAGATCTGCGCGATCGGATTGCAGCGGCCGGGCCGGGGGGCCCACACGCTGAGATCCTGGTCCACGCCGAGGCCATGTTGAGTGCGGGTGTCGCCGCCGTGAACCTCTGCGCACTCCGGGGCGTAGCCGACGAACTCTTTACCTACGACGGCTCGGGCACCCTCTTTACCCGCGAGGGTTACGTGGCGGTGCGCGGCCTCGGTCTCGACGATTTCGACGCGGCCGCTGACCTGATCGAGCGCGGCATGGTCGAGGGCTACCTGGCCCCGCGCACGCCCGAGCAGATCGAGCGCGTGCTCGAGAGCGCCTTCGGCGCCTTCGTCGGGGGCAATCACCTCGCGGGCCTCGGAACCTTGCTGACCTACGGCGAGGACCACGCGGCGGAGATTGCCTCGCTCTACACGCTTACGCGTTTCCTGGGAGAAGGCGTCGGCAGCCATCTGGTGCGCTTCGCCGCGGAGCGTGCCAGCGACGAAGGGTGTCGATTCGTCTTCGCGTGTACGACTTCACCACGCGTCGAGGCGTTCTTCGAACGCAACGGGTTTCGAAAAGTCGACCGCGGCGAAGTTCCCGAAGCGAAGTGGCGCGCGTACGATCCCGCCCGTCGCGCGCAGGTCACGTGCCTGCGCCGCGACCTCTAGAGCTGGCCGTGTCGATGCCTGCGAGCGCTGGGCGACTTCGGGACCGAATGGCTCGAAACCGAGTAGCCGGGGTCGGCGGCGCTGACGAAACTCTTCCGACTTCATTGGGGCTTCTGTCGTGACCTTACTGAAGCGGATCGGGGTCGAGCACGAAGAGCGTTCGCTCTTTGGTTGGGCGGGCCTTTGCCTGCTGCTCGTGGGAGCCGGGTCGGCTGCGCTTCAGAATGCCGCTGAAACGCTCTTCCTCAAGCGCGTCGGCGTCGAGATGCTTCCGCTGGTCTTCCTGGTCAGCTCGGTCATTCTCGCCGCCGCCACGACGTTGGTGGGCCGGGCTCTCGGATCCGCCGATCGCCCGCGCTGGTTACCGCGCGTGCTGTTCGCGCTGGCGCTGACGCTGATCCCCGTCTGGGTGCTTGTCTTCTTGCAGGTAGCGGGCGTCTTGCCGAGCCTGCTCGTGCTGGTGAAGCTGCTTGATGGCATCGCGTTGCTGGCCTTCTGGATTGCGCTCGGCGACCTGATCACCGGGCGTCAGGCCAAGCGACTCTTCGCGCCGCTGGCGGCGGGCATCACGATCGGGCGGCTGCTGGGCAGCTTTGGCACCGAACCCGCTTCGAAGATTGCAGGCATCGAGGGCCTGGTTCTGTTTGCGGGCGGACTTTACGCACTTGCGGCGGTAGCCGCGCTGTTTTTGCGGCGGAGCCAGAAAACGGCCGCGCGATCGGGAACCGATGTTCGCGCTGGCGCGAGAGAACAAGTCGCCGCGCCCCATTCCGCGCGCACACACGGCCCGTCTCTCCGTCGGATCTGGCGTGAAAGTCGACTGTTTCGCTTCCTCGTTCTCTGGTCGTTTTGCGCGGGGGCTCTCGGCCCGATGCTCTACTTCCAGTTTTCGTACGCGGTCGACCTTTCGACCAAGGGCGTCGACGGTGAGCAGCAGATGCTCGCGCTCTACGCGCAGTTTCGCGGCTGGTTGAACTTCGCGATTCTGGTCATGCAACTCGCGGTCAGCGGCAAACTCTATCGCCGCTTTGGTTTGCCGATGTCTTCGTGCGCGTGGCCGATGACCTACCTGGCTGGGTTTCTCTGGATGGGCATCGCACTCAATTTGCCCGTCGCGATGGCGGCGATTGCAGCCGTGCGGCTCGAGGGCGACGCGGTCGCGAAGCCAGCGCTCAAGATTCTCCACAACCTCTTGCCCGAGCGCTTCCGATCCCGAGCGACCGGCGTTACCGAAGGCCCGGTCAAGGGGCTCGGTGGCGCGTTTGGCAACGCGATCGTAATCGGCGCGATCGCGCTCGGCGGCCCTGCAATCGTGAGCCTGCCGGCATTGCCACTCGCTTTCATCTGGTTGCTCGCTGCGCTCGGACTCTGGCGCCACTACCCGCGGCTGTTGTTGCAGGCCTCGTCGGAACACAGCCTTCCCTCGGGTGAGGACGACCTGAAGCGGCTGCTCGACCCCGCGACGGTTCGCGCCCTCGCAGCGAGCCTGTCGGATCCGGATCCCGACGTCTGCCGCGCGGCCGCCGATCTGATTCGCGAGGCGGAGCCGAGCACCGCCGCGCGGCCGTTGGCGACCGCGATCGAGTCCGCCCCGTCCCAGACCCGCTCCGCGCTGATCGAGGCGCTTTCGATCGTGCTCGAATCCTCGCCACCGGGAGCGATCCGCGATGCGCGCGCGAGCGAGGCGATCGCTCGGGTACTGGAAGACCGGGATGCGCTCGCGCCCGACGAGCGCGCGGACCTCGTCCAGATCTACGCGCGCCTGGCGGCGAGCCGCCCCGAGGGCGAGATCGACGCCGTTCTGGATGCAGCGCTCGGAGACCCCGAGGCCGCGGTTCGGCTCGCGGCGACGGCCGAGTTGAGCCGCCGCGGTGTGCCCCCGCCAGGCGTTCGCGACCTCGACAGCGCACTCTCCGGCGTGCTCCAAAGCGGTGACGTGTTGCTGCGTCGAACGGCTCGAAAAGAAATCCGCGCGAACCTGCTCGCTTCCGAACCCAATCCCGTCTGGGAAAGGCGCCTCGATCTACTCGCGTCCGGGCTGATTCAGCGGGTCGATCGCGAAGAGACCGTCCGTTGCCTGGCGGATATCGCGCATCGCCACCCCAGCGCGACCGGGCGCGTTCGGGATCCGTTGCTGCGTCTGCTCTCGGACACCGATCCGCACGTGCGCGCTGCCGTGATCGCGTTCATCGGGAAAGCCGGAATCATCGACCGGGTTGGCGATCTGCTCGAAGGGCTGGCGTCTCGAAATGATGTCGTGGTGCGTGCAGCGCAGAACGCGCTGATTGCACTCGGTGCTGCGGCGATCGATGAGCTAGCAGCGGGTTTTCGCAGTGATGATGTTTCCTGCAGAGACCTCGTCGTGCAGATCCTCTCGAGCCTCGGGGCTGAATCGACGGTGTTTACCCAGATCTACGATGTGGAGCTTCAGCGCACTCGTACGCGGGCGGTACTGCGCGCAGCACTGATGTGCGAATCCAAGATCTCCAACCACCTGCTGTTGCGGTATCTGGATGAGCGAATCGAGGAGGGTTTGAATGCCTGCCTCTGCTTGACGGGAGCGGCCACCGGATCTGACCGGATTGCCGACCTGGAAACCAAGTTGCGCAGCAGTCGCGATTCGCATCAGCGCGCGATTTTGATCGAGGCGATGGAATCCCTGCTTTCAGCCGAGAAGCGCGCCGAACTCGTGCAACTTTACGAAATCGAAGACGCCCTCGAGCGAGGGAAGGTTGCGGCGCGGTGGTTGAAAATTGCACTTCCCGCTAGAGAACAGGCGTGGTCCGATCTCGCGAGCGACTCCGACGAACTCGTAGTTCGTCTACAAGCAGAGCTGCCACCACCCTGGCTGGTAGCAGAGGATCCGATCACGGATACTCGGGGAGTGTCGATGCAGACGATGCAAATCACCGCCCATCTTCAGCGGGCGCCCGCGTTCAACCGACTCGCGATGCGCGAGCTCGTACGGGTGGCCGAAGCGGTTGACGAAATCCAACTCGACTCCGACAAGATCCTCTTCGAAGCGGGAGAAGATAGAGCGTCGCTCTATCTGCTGATCTCGGGAGAAATCTCGCTTTCGTTGCGCGATACCGAAATCGCCAGCGTCGGCCCGGGTTCGCTGATCGGTGAACTCGCGAGCATCGATGGCGGGCTCTCGATGGAGCGAGCCCGCGCGGTGTCGCCCGCCGTGGCCCTGCGGCTGCGGCGAGAACCGCTGATGGCGCTGATGGCCGATGCACCCGCGTTTGCGATTGCACTCAGTCAAATTCTGGCGGCTCGCGTCCGGTCGCTCCAATCGGAACTCGGCGAGCGACCCGGCACCCAGCATCAGCAGCACGGAGACGACTGACATGAGCGACCGAAGGGCTCGGCTGCAAGAGGCAGAATCGACGATGCGGATGCTCCAGCACGAAGTGCGCACTCCGCTCGGCCACATCATCGGCTACAGCGAAATGCTCGAGGAAGAAATCGAGGAGCGAGATTTGCCAGAACTCAGCGAAGACCTCCAGAGGATCCGCAGTGCCGCCACCCGGCTGCTCGATCTTGTGGATGGGAAACTACTCACCGACCCGACCGAAGAGATCGCGCAGGTTCGGGCGTCCGATGCCCCGGCAGATGACGATGCCACGGGCACCGTTCAGCTCGTCGACACCCCCGAAGCCTCTCGGGCGAGCATCCTCGTGGTCGATGCAGACGTCGATACGCGCGAGACGCTCACGCGCGGCCTGCAGGCGGCGGGGTTCGCGGTGGAAACGGCCCGCGATGGCATCGACGCGTTGCGTCGGATCGCGGATGGGGATTGCGATCTGGTCGTACTCGACATCCTGTTGCCCGGCATGAACGGTCTGGAGGTGCTCGAGCGCATACGCCGCAGCCGCTCGATGTCTGAATTGCCCGTGCTCATGACGGCGGCCTTGAAGGATCCAGTCGATGCCATCGAAGGGCTCGATCGCGGAGGCAACGACTTCATCGCCAAGCCGTTCGTGACGTCACTGATGGTGGCGCGAATCGAGGCGCACTTGACCGCCCACCGATCCGCAAAGCAGGTCGCCGCGCTCGCGCGACAGCTCGAGTTTCGAAACGCGTTCATCCGACAAGCCCTGGGGCGCCACGTGCCCGAAGATCTGCTCGTCGAGTTGTCGGAGCGCCCCGATGCGGCGACGCTGGGCGGCGAGAAAAGCAAAGTGATCGCGCTGGTCGCCGATATTCGTGAATCGCGGCGCTGGATTGCGGAGTGCACACCGGACCAGGTTTTCTCGGTGCTCAACAATGTCTTTGGCCCGCTCGGTGCGACGGTCGAGCGTTACGGCGGGAGCGTGGAGGCGATCGATGGTGATTCGCTGACGGCGCTATTTGGGCTGCCGGTCCACAAGGCCGACGATGCTGAGCGGGCGGCGGCTTGCGGTGTTGCGATGCAGCTCGCGATGCCGGAAATCAACGCGCGCAACCGGCGCGGAGGCTTGCCCGAAATCGCAATCGGTGTCGGCATCGCGAGCGGTGGCGTTCTGATCGGTGGGATCGGCAGTGGCGAGGCACTCCGTTTCACGGTGCTGGGATCTCCGCTGATTCGCGCGTCGAAGATCGAGCGAACCGCCCGCCCGGGCGAAGTTCTGGCCTGCCAGGAGACCTGCGAGAGTGCCGGCGAAATCCTGACGCTGGCCGAATCACCGGAGGAGCCGTCGCAGGATTCGGGCGCAGATGAGCGAGCGCGCTCGATTCTGGGTGTCGGCGGAAGCCAGCTGATCAGCCTGCGCGCTGAACCGGGCAGCTGAACGCCGAGCGGCGATCAGCTGTTCCCGAGCAGCTTTTCGATCGCGGCGAGCAGGCTCGGGAGTTCGACCGGCTTGGTCTCATAGGCGTCACAACCCGCTTCGAGCGCCTTCTCGCGATCCGAAGCCATCGCGTGCGCGGTCAGCGCAATCACCGGGATGTCGCTGGTTGCCGGATCGGCCTTCAGGCGACGCGTCGCCTCCCAGCCGTCGACGACCGGCAGGCTCATGTCCATCAGGATCAGGTCCGGACGCGTGGACTTGACCATGTCCAGGCCTTCCTGGCCGTCCACCGCAATTTCGACCTCGTAGCCGCGCTTGCGCAAGCGTCGCGAGAGCATGTCCCGGTTGAGTTCGTTGTCTTCGACGAGAAGTAGGTTCGCCATGGGGCGCAATATACGGATTCGCAGCTTGCTTGGGTACTACCTCCCCCAATTGGCCCTCCACGGCTTCCGGCGCGTCGGCCCGATCTGATCTTACTCGATCTGATGATGCCCGTGATGGATGGCTTTGACTTCCTGATCGAATTACACGCGAATGCCGATTGGCGGAGCATCCCGGTGGTTGTACTCACCGCAAAAGATCTGACGGAAGAGGATCGTCACATTCTGAGTGGTCGCGTGGAACAAATTCTCGAGAAAGACGCGTGGTCCCGCGATCAGGTCGTCACGCTGATCAACAAGCTCGTCGAGTAGGCGGGGAGGCCTTCACGTCGCCGCGTAGGAGCGCGAGACGGGACACGCCAATCTCCAGCAGTCGACGGGCGAAATTTTCCGCCCGTCGACTGCGAGGCCGCTGTTCGTTACTGCGGTTTCGGGTCGAGGAAGATTCCGTTTTGCGGGGACACGCCATCCCATTCCATGTTGGTGCTCGGAGGTGCGGCGACGTCGAGGATTACGGAGCTGTAGTAACCCTTGGCGCAGGCCCGCTGTCCCGGAACATCGCCATCCCACGGACCGGCGCCGATGCAGCAGTACCAATCCGTGACTCCGGAGCCCGTCGGATTCACACAACCCGCACCGTTGGCGTGTCCGTCGATGTCTTGGGTCGGGCTGACGTTCGTCTGGTAGACGCCGAATGTGTCGTTCTCGGCGGTCCAGGTCACCACTGCGCCGATGACGGCATTTCCGTTCTCATCTTCGATGTGAACCTCTGTATGGACGTGCTCGTCTGCCGGTCCCGATCGGAACCAATCGATGCAAGCGACCGTCATCGTGCCTCCTAAGCTGATCGGGGCGGAGGCATTCTGCTTGCTGGGTTTGCCCGTCGATACCGTTAGATCGTAATCACCATCCGGTGTGTTCTTGGGGATGGTCGCGAGGATCATCGTCTGGGTGGCCTCGTCTACGCTGAGCACGGTTCCATCGTCGAGTGTGACTGAAAGACTATTTCCACCCAGGAACCCGCCGCCAGAAATCTCGGCGAGCACGTCGCCGCTTTGCTGGTTGATCAGATGGACGGCTTCGATGCCCACGGCCGCGCCGCCTCCCTTACCGCCGTTTCCCTTGCCTCCGCGCTGCGCCGTCGCTGTTTGGGCAACTGCTAGTGCGGTGATCATCGCGATCATTAATGTGAGTATCGATCGTGAGTCCGTCATCAAGATCTCCCTATCAGTAGGATGCGGATGCGCATTGAACGAAGGATCAACTCCTTGCGATCGAACGGCGAAAGGCACCCCGCATTTTTTGCCACTCCCAAGCTCCGCGACCCACCCCTTGGGCCCCGACTCGCCTTGATATGATTGGAGCAATATCATTGCGGTTGACATTTATCATCATTTTGATGATAAATGTCAACCGATTATTATTGGAAAACTTCGTGAGATCAGGTGCGTAACTCCGCGAATTCCAAGGGCCCCGGCCGACCGCCGCGAAGCGAGGAGCGGCGCCTCCAGATTTTGGAGGCGTTCGAGCGCTGTGTGGCGCGCAGCGGCCTCGAGGCGACGACGCTAGACGACGTGGCCCGGGAAGCCGGGCTCAAGCGCGCGATGATTCGACACTACGTGGGCAACCGCGACGATCTCGTCCGCGACGCGGTCGAACACCTCTCGGCCGAATACCTTTCGCGCACGGCAGCGGGCCTCGACGCCGAGGGTGACGCAATCGGCGTGGACGCCTTGCTCGACTATTTCTTCACCGGGGACTTCGCCTTTGGCATGCGCGAGCAGGCCCAGGTCGTCGACTCTCTCTTGTGGGTCGCTGCGAGTGAAGTCGAGGCGTGTGCGTCGCTACGCGGGATGTACGAGGGCTTTGCCGAGCTGATCCGCAAGCACCTCGCTCGTTGTGTGCCGGGTGCCGATCCCGACCCGCTCGCATCCGCGGCCTGGGCGATCGTCTGCCTCGCGGATCAGAACGCGCTGATGTTGGGCCTGGGCGTTTCCGTCGAGCGCTCGCACGAACTCCGCGCCATCGCGCGCAGCCTTGTCGATTCGCTCCGCTGATCAGCACCTGTTCGTCTTCCGCGATATTCGATCCACGTTACTCTCTTCGAATCATTAGAGGGGTGTCGCCGATGAAATTCGTAGTGGGTATCGCTCGCCAGGGAACCAGCCGCTGGCTGCTGCAAATTGCAGCCATTGCACTCGCGATGTCATGCGGGTTCGCGGTTCTTGCAGGCTCTGGTTCTGCAGCCCAACGTCGACTCGGCGCTGACGACTATCTGGCGTTGGAGTCCGTGGGTGCTCCCGCAATCAGCCCCGATGGCAAGTGGGTGGCGTACACGGTGAGTTCCATCGACGCGGAGAAGAACGAGCACGAAAGCGCGATCTGGAGGGTTGCTCGGGCGGGCGGCGATCCGCTCCGCATGACGGGCGAAGGAAGTTACGCGAGCACGCCGCGCTGGAGCCCGGATGGTCGATATTTGTCGTTCCTCGCGGCGCGCGGTGACGATGCCACGCAGGTGTGGGCACTCAACCGACTGGGTGGCGAGGCGCAACCGCTGACAGCGGTCGACTCGGGAGTCGAGGCGTACGAGTGGGCGCCCGACGGCCGCCGACTCGCGCTCGTGATCAAAGATCCCGATCCGAGTGAAGTGGCCACCGAAGATGGAGCGGGGAAAGGCGCCGACACGCCCAAACCGTGGGTGATCGATCGGCTGTTGTTCAAGACGGACGGTGCGGGTTACCTCGATCGGCGGCGAACTCACCTGTACGTTTTCGAGATCGAATCAACGAAGCTGACGCAGCTGACTGGGGGAGATTTCGACGACTCCGAGCCCGCCTGGGCGCCCGATGGCCGATCGCTCGCCTTCGTGAGTAACCGTACCGAGAACCCCGACGCCAACTACAACTCCGACATCTGGTTGACCTCCGCCGACAAGCCCAATCTGAAAAAACCTCCTCACCGACTCACGAATAGCCCCGGCCCCGACCAGTCGCCGACTTGGAGCCCCGACGGCAGCCGCATCGCCTACGTCACATCCCCGAACATGGATGAATTGAGTTGGTATGCGATGGAGCAGATTGGAGTCGTCTCGGTCAAGGATGGCGAGCCGATGATCCTGACGGAGACAGTCGATCGACGGGTCGGCCAGCCTCGATTTTCGACCGATGGGAAATCGATCTACTTCATCTTCGACGACCAGCGCAGCGTGCCACTCGCGCGGGTGCCGGCTAGCGGCGGTGCGATCGAGCGGGTCTTGACTGGGGAGCGGAGCGTAGATCGCTACGCGATCGCAGCGGACGGGGAGATCATTGCGCTCGTGGCCGAGTCGGACACGCCCGGCAACCTCTTTGCGGTCGAGGCGAGCAGTCTGCGCAAACTGACGCGGCACAACGACGCTTTCCTGGCCGGCATCGAGCTCGCTGAAGTCGAAAGTGTGAGCTTTGCGAGCCCGGACGGTACCGAGATCCAGGGCTTCATCTACAAGCCTCCGGGTTTTCGATCGCGAAAGCGCTACCCGACGCTGCTGCTGGGTCACGGCGGGCCCTGGGCCCAGTTCGATTATCGATTCGATTTCGATGCACAGTTCTTCGCCGCCCACGGTTATGTCGTGGTGCTGACTAATCCGCGTGGCTCGACGGGACGAGGCAAGGACTTCCGCATGGGGATCTGGCGCTCCTGGGGCGTGAAGGATACGCAAGATGCCATCGCGGGCGTCGATCACGCGATCGAGCTCGGATATGCGGACCCGGACCGGCTCGGTGTCGGCGGTTGGTCGTACGGCGGGATCCTGACCAATTACGTGATTACGCAAACCGATCGGTTCAAGGCCGCTGTTTCGGGGGCCGCCGATGCGCTGTTCTTGTCGAACTACGGGCAGGATCTCTGGCATCGCTGGTGGGAGCGAGAGTTCGGCCTTCCGTGGGAGAACCGAGCCTTGTGGGAAGATCGCTCTACCTACAACAAGGTCCAGAACATCGTGACCCCGACGCTGTGGATGGGTGGCGAAAAAGATTGGAACGTACCGATCAGCAACTCGGAGCAGATGTATCTCGCGATGAAGCGACTGGGCCGAGAGACGCTCCTCGTTGTTTACCCCGACCAGGGCCACGGAATCGGCTTGCCCTCGTTCCGGATCGATATCTGGAACCGGCAGTTGGCCTGGTACGACAAATATCTTTCGAAGTGAGCGAGGCGCCTTCGCCTACCACCAGGTTGCGTAGAGGGCGACCAGCATCAGGATGATGGCGACGGACGCGTAATTGAACGCTGTGCTGGTGGAGCAGTCGACCTCTTCGTATTTGATCGCTCCGGGTTGTTCGCCCGCACCTTCCAGCTTCGAAATCAACATGCCGAGGCCCACGCAGAGTAGAAAGGCGAGCCCGACGCGGTCGATGAACGGCAGGCTGGGCCAGAACAGTTTGAATCCGAGTGACAGCACCGCAGAGCCGACCGCGGCACCGAGTGCGCCGTTTGCGGTCGTGGCCCTCCAGAAGATGGCCAGTAGGAAGATCGCGACGATTCCGGGCGTAAAGAACCCGGTGAATTCCTGGATGTACTGAAATGCTTGATCGAAATTTCCCAACAGTGGCCGAGCGACGATCATCGCGATCACGAGCGATGAAAAGCTGACGATCCTACCGACGGTGACGAGATGGCTCTCCGATTTCTCGGATCCGGCCAGGTTCGCGTAGATATCCATCGTGAAGATCGTCGAGATGCTGTTCGTCATGGAGGCCAGTGATGAGACGATCGCTGCGATCAATGCGGCAAACACCAGGCCCTTGATGCCGACGGGAAGCAACTTCATGACTTCCGGGTATGCGCTGTCGGGAGTCGGCAGGTCTGGAGCGAGGACGACCGCAGCGATCCCCGGCAATACGACGAGTACCGGTACCAACATCTTCAGGAATGCGGCGAATACGATTCCCTTCTGCGCCTCGCGACTGTTCTTGGCCGCCAGTGCGCGCTGGATGATGTACTGATTGAATCCCCAGTAGGAGAGATTCATCACCCACATCCCACCGATCAAAACGGAAATGCCGGGCAGGTTCGCGTAATGCGGGCTGTCCTTGGTGAGGATCATGTCGAACTTTTCGGGAATCCGGTCGAGCAGGATCGCGAAGCCAGAAACGACACCCTCTCCGTCCGAGATCTGGTTCAGCGACACATAGGCGATCATCAAGCCACCCAGGATCAGCAGCACGACCTGGATGATGTCGGTCAGCGCGACGGCCTTGAGTCCGCCATACAAAGAATAGGCGGCGGAGAACGCCCCCAGCAGGCAAAGCGCGTAGGTGATATTCAGCCCGGTCACGGTGTTGATCGCGAGCGCACCGAGCCAGAGGATTGCGGTCAGGTTGACGAAGACGTAGACGCCGAGCCAAAACGTCGCCAATACCGTGCGAACACGGCTGTCGTAACGTTGCTCGAGAAATTGCGGCATCGTGTAGATCTGGTGCTTCAAGAACACCGGCAGTAGATACTTCCCGACGATGATCAGCGTGATCGCCGACATCCACTCGTAGGAAGCAATCGCGATCCCAAGAACGTACGCGGAGCCGGACATGCCGATGATCTGTTCTGCGGAAATGTTGGCGGCAATCAGTGACGCCCCGATGGCCCACCATGGCAAAGAGCGGCCGGCGAGAAAGTAGTCCTTGGTGTCTTTCTGGTGACCGCTCTTTTCGCGAGATACCCACTGCGCGAGGGTCAGCAGGCAAACCACATAGATTGCGACGACTGCCAGATCGAGCGGTTGCAGATGCATCTATTTCATCGCTCCAAGAAGTTTATCGAGGCGTCCCTTGCCGGCTGAAAAAGGCCGCAGGCGGAAACCGTATTGGTAGGTCTTCTCGCCAAGTGAATATTGCATCAGCGTCTTTTTGCCCCAGGAGTCGTCGCCGCCGACGCCCATCTGGCCGTAGTCGATATTGAGCGATACGAAATCGCCCGGAACGATGTCGTCTACGTGCACGTTGACGCGCCGCTTGTTCTTCCGCGCATCGGGGCCGTCTTCACTCGTGATCGCAATCTTGGCGGGTGGAATGAAATCGGCTTGCCGATTGTTATGGACACTGAATCCGATCAGACCGTCGGCTCGAACCAGCAGCCCGGCGTCGCTGCCGTCGGTCAGGGAAAGCCAGCGCACATCGGTCTTGTAGCCGTTTTCCTGTGGCCGAACATAGGGGACGTAGTGGTCGGCAACCGGGCTCTGGTAGCGTCCGACCTTCGCGGCCAGCTTTCGATCGCTGTAGTTCTCGAAGGGGCCACGGCCGAACCACTCGGTCTGATCCAGACGCTTCGGAAGCTCGACGTTCATTCCGATTCTCGGAACGATCGGTAGGTTCGCGCCTTTTTCGAAGTAGTTTTTGACGTCGACGTCTCCCGACGCCCAGACGGTGAACCTGGACGTCCATTCGGCGGCCACCCCTCCGTCGTCGTCGTAAAACGCGTAGGCGGCTTCGATCTCCACGCGATCGGCGCGCTTTTCGAGTACCCGAATCGAATCGAGTTTCCGATTGCGGCCGGCTTGCTCCCAGACTTGCGCCCAATCCTGCATGTAGTTGCCGAAGTCATTGTCGGTCGGTGCTCGCCAGAAATTGGGTGTGAGCGGGCGAAGGATCATTTCTTCGCCCTCGAAGGTGAGCGAGGAGAGAAGACCCGATTCGCGATCGATACCGACGGAGAATTGCTTTCCGGTGATGGTGATCGCCCGCTCCGACTCGTCGATCTCGAGAGATCCGCCCGCTGAGCGTTTCGCGGGTGTCGCAACCGCATCATTCGGGATTTCGAATTGAGCTTCGGCGTAGATGTGTTCTGCGGGAAGGATGCCGCGAGCGGCCGGAGAGACGAGGCGCAGATCGAGATGGTATTCGGCGCCCGCTTTCTGGCGCGGCATGCGATATCCGAGGCGGATCTGGCCTTCGCTTTCTGGAGCGACGTCGAGATCCTTGAAAACACCGCTCTTGATCGGGGTGCCATCTTCGATCAGGTCCCAGCGCAGCTCGAATTCACTCAGGCTCGTGAAGTCGTAATTGTTTGCGACGGTTATCTCGCCAGTCGCCAGGTCGTCGGCGCGAAAATCGGCGTGCTGGTAGACGCGCTTGACTTCCCAGTAGGCGGGCTGAATGCGCCGATCGGGAAAGACGATCCCGTTGAAGCAGAAATTACCACTCGACGGCACATCGGCGGGACCGTAATCGCCGCCGTAGGTCCAATACGGCGTGCCGGCATCATTGTGCTCCAGCAGCCCCTGGTCGACCCAATCCCAGATGAAGCCACCCGCGAGGACGTCGTGCTTTTCGATGACGTCCCAGTATTCGGTGAGGTTTCCCGTGCTGTTACCCATCGAGTGCGCGTACTCGATCAGAATGAACGGTCGGTCGTTGTGCGTCTGCGCGTATTCCTCGAGGTGCCAGTGCCGCCAGTACATGCTCGAGTGAAAATCGGAATGACGC
>JAFDAW010000226.1 GCA_019313605.1 Deltaproteobacteria bacterium | reverse complement strand
GTAGGGCGGGAGACCCCGAACTCGGCCATCAGATCGCTCTCCGGGAGCAGCGCGTCGCCCTCCAAGATCTCGCGTTTCACTATCTGGCGTCGGATCTGGGAGGCGACCAGCTCCGCGACCTTCGGGACACGGACCTGGGCGCCGATACGCTGGGTCCTTCGCGCGTCTTTGTTTGCCTGATTTTTATGGGATGTCGTCTGTCGCTTGGCCAAAATCGTCTCCCAACAGTGGCTGACTGGATCTCCACTGTAGCGTAATATCATCCAAATCAGTTAGATGTTTATGCGAGGTTCGGCTCGCCGACTCGGGCTCGGGGCGCCGCTCGCTCCCGGGCATCGCGCGGGCTCGGAGCCTGGGGTGGTGGCTCGATTCCGATGTTTAGAGGGGTGGTATGAGCCTATCCGGCCGACTTCGTAGGGTCATGGGTGCTGAGCAGTTCGGTCACGGCGCGGTGGGCCTGATCGATGGCGATATCGGTGTAGGCGCCGCCGCCGCAGTCTGCGTTCGCGATCGCGATCCGACCTCTACGGGCTCGCGCCGTCGTGAGTGGCAGACCCTCGTCAGGATCCACGAGCGAATTGTATTCAGGCGCATATCCGTGCGGCCAACGGTTCACCGCGATGCCTGCAATGTCACGGGCCGCGTCGAATCCGCCGGAGCCAAGGGCCCGATTCAGCTGGCTTCGGATGTTGCGCTCGAACGTCGAGAAGGGCGTAGCAAGAAGCTCATTGCGCCCGGCGACATGCTGCTCACGTTCACTAAGGCCAGGTTGCGCCGGTGTGCGGATCATCTGAATCATGATCGGTTCGTCCGGTGATTTCGCGCTGTGATAGTCGCCGATATCCATCGCCTGACCCAGCTGGATGAGCGAATGGTAGCCACCGGGACATCCAATGTACGAAACGCCCAACTTCGCAAATGCGCGCCAATTCGTCAGTGCCACCGACGTGATGACCAGCGGCGTCTTGACGAGGGAGCGGAGGGCGTCTTTCTGGGACTGCGGCAGTTCCGGACAAATGAACGGAATCATCATGTTCCAACAAGCGAGCACGCTCTGCTTGCCCTTGACTCGATACGCCTTGTCACCCCGCAGATACGTGACCTGAACGTTGCCTTCTTCGGTGTTCATCACGTGCGCTGCCGTGCTGGAAAGTCTGATGCGCACAGGCGTGCCGCTCTGGTCCAGCTTGGCGTACTCCGTTTGGGCAGCGATCGAATCGTCGACCGTGTTGCCGGGCACTGCGGCTGGAATCAAGTCGCGCACCAGCAGTCGCGCGATCGACGCATTGCCATCGGGGAACGTGTAGGTATAGGAACCTCCCGTTTCCATTTGTTTCCCAGGCGTGTAGCCCATGCGCGCCGTCGCCGTGCGCGGCAATTCCAGGCCGTCGAAGCCCGGCAACCCGATGCCCCAGCAATCAAGGGCCGAAATCGCATCGATCCCGCAGCCCCAGTACACGTCCGTCGCGCGTTGGTAGAAAGGAATCACAGCCGGGTCGGCCTGGACGACCTTCAGCAGGTAGTCCGCATAACTCATGCGCGACAGGCGGTCCTTCTTTTCGTCGGCCGAAAGCCCCGCCATGTAGTCTTTGGAGCTGGTTTCGGTCGCGAGGATGTCCTTGCGGACGGCGTCGCTCAGTGGCGCTTCCGCCAGAAACTCGGCGGTCTCTTCCGCGGATGGGTGGTACCCGCCCGTTCGCGGAACCAGCTTGTCCTCGCCGAAGGTTTCCTTGTCGAAGAAGACACCGGCACCAAGATTGAACTTGTGATCCCGATCCTTGTCGTAGGTGTCCTTTGTCAGTTTTTCCGGATGAATGCCGAGATGCTTGAGGAGTCCATCGGCGACGGGGCTGTAGGGGGTGGGGCTCGAGATCAAGGCGGTTCCGCCGCTCGCAATCAGCAGTTTGTCGTCGACACGGAACTCGTTGCGCTTGGCGTGACCACCGAAGTCGTCGTGGTTGTCGAGTATGAGGATCTTTGCGTCCGGCCCTGCGGCCTTTCGATAGAAGTGCGCGGCAGCGAGTCCGCTGATGCCACCCCCGACAACGATCAGATCGAAGTGTTCGCCCGTGTCCTCGGCCTGGGTCAGAAAGGTCGGATCGTCCCTGATCGCGTGGGCGCTCTCGAATGAGCCGGGATGGCTGCCGCGCATACCGGTTAGAGTCGGCGGGTCGTAGCCTGGCTGATCCTGCGCTGCGGAGATCGCATCCACTCCCGCGCCCACCCCAGCGGCCGGACCGGCGCCGAAGGCCAGACCTGGAACCAGTCCGCCAACGGCCGTCGCCAGCGTAAAGGCTGCGCCTTGCAGGAAATCGCGGCGCTCGATCCGCTTGCCCATGCCGAGCTCGTCGTCGTGGAACTCGTTGTCCGTCGCTTCGTCGATCACTGCGTCTTCTTGCCGCGATTTGGTCATTGTCGTCACCCCCGCTCTATTCTTCCGCTGGAATTCCGCTGTGGTGCAGACTGATGATCTTCCACTGGCCATCGATCTCTTGCCATACGTCCGTCTCGAACGCTTTCGATGTCGACTTCGTTCCATCCGGCGCGCGCGTGCGGTTGTCGATGAAGGACGTCGCGATCGCGACATCACCGCTGGGCATGACTTGAACCTGGAGATCCGACATCTCGTTCAGCTCAACGCCGCCGCCCGCTTCCATCAACGCCGTCCACATCTCGTGGTAGGCGGGAATATCCTGTCTGGCGCCACCGAAATACACCGTCGCATCGTCGGCATAGAAGCTGAAGTACCGCTCGACATCGTTGTGGGCATAGGCGCGGTCGAACGCTTTGATCGCGGCGTGTAGATCCGCGTTCTCCGAGCCAGGTTGGCCAGCCATTGCACACGACGACATCAACACGATGACGAAGCAGCTCAATAGATTTCGCATGATCTTTGACACTCCCACTTTAAAATAAGGACGGAATCGGGCTTCCCCACCTTCGCAGCGAATTGGGGACGGGTATCGCCGAACTCGACCGTCACCGCGCGTCGTCCCAACGAATCAGGCGCTTGGCGAGGCTGAAGCCGACAGACGTCAGCGGTTCTCCCGGAGCGCGAGGCGGCTTCCGATCGAGTACGAAGTCGTACGCCGGGTCGAGCGGCTCTCCGGCCACCAAGTCGCGCAGCAGGCGCCCGGCGAGGACCGCGACCGTCACGCCATGACCGGAATAGCCGCCGGCGAAGAGGATGTTGTCGGTGGGACCGACGGCGCCGATCGTCGGCGCGAAGTCGAGGGTCGTGCCCACGTGTCCGACCCAACGGTGCGTGATCGGAACGTCGGCGAGCGCGGGCAAGAGCTGCCCGAGCTCGCGCGTGAGCCGCTCGTAGTCCGGGTGCCCCTCGCGGTCGATGGCAGCGCCACCGTAGTAGTAGAACCCGTCTCCCCCGCTCAGCAGAACCCGGTTGTCCGCAGTGAGCCGAAACAGATTGAAGAAGGACCGGACGTCGAAGAAGGGTTCGCGCCCACTCCAAGACAGTGCCTCGATCTGGCTCTCCGAGAGCGGGGCCGTGGCGATGCTATGCGAGTGGATCGGCAGGACTTGATTGCGCATGAAGCCGAGGTGGTGCGTGTAGGCGTTGGTCGCGAGCACGAGGACGGGCGCGCGGACCGTTCCCCGCGGCGTGCGCACACGGACGGTCGTACCCGGTTCGATTTCCAGGGCCGGAGAATCCTCATGGACCTCGACGCCCGCTGCGCGAACCAGGGCGAGCAAACCGGTCGCCAGCTTCGCGGGGTTGATCATCGCGCTGGTGGGAACGGTGAGGGCCCCTCGGTACCCCTCGACCGCGACGCGCTGGCGCAGCTCGGTCTCGGATAGCCAGGTTGCCTCGAGTCCGAGAGCCGCGAATAGGCTCTGTTGACGCTCGAGCAGCCCCTCGTGCTGAGCTGTGACGGCACCCATGAGGTTTTCCACGGGCTCGAATTCGCAGTCGATTCCGCGCTGCTCCGCCAGCTCCTGGATGAGCCCGATGCCCGCCGATGTGGCGTCGAAGACCTTCCGTGCTTCGTCGATCCTGCCCGCGTCCACGAGTTCGTGGGCGATCGATTCAGCGCCGTTGATGAAGGGGAGCAGGAGGCCACAGTTTCGGCCCGATGCGCCGTAGCCGACCCGGGTCCCCTCGAGCAGCACGATTCTGCGTTCCGGGAATCGCTCGGCGAGGTGCAGGGCGGCCGACAGGCCGGTGTAGCCGCCGCCGACGATGGCGATGTCCGCGGTCTGGTCACCCTGCAGCGAAGCGAGCGGCGGGGTGTCTTCGATGCCGGCCGATTCGATCCAGTGACAATGCGACCGTTGGCCGAAGAACGGGCCAGCCGGGGCACGATGCCGCTTTTCGAGCGCCTGCCCCCCAACCCATCCCGCGACGCCGCCCGCCGTCGCGGCCGCCGCAGTGCCGGCAATGAACGTACGTCGCGACAACGAGCGCGTCGGGTTGGATTTCTGCGCCATCTTCAGCTCCTCGAACCGCCGTGGGCCGTCACTGGTCGACTCTCGAGGTCGGCGCGGTCGAGGGTGAGCGTGGCGACGTGATCGTCGGAGGTCTCGAAACGGATCGTCTCGTATTCCATGAGTTCCTCTCAACCTTTCGTGTCGAGTAGGGTCCCGATCTCGAGGGACCACGCCATATCGGCTTCGTCTGGCTCTTGCTGTCCGTGGGCCGGCTGGACTCTAATAGTACAATTCTCTATATGTTTCATGTTGGAGCGTTGAATCCAAGGACGCTTCAGGCGATCTCGCCTCGAGACCCACCCGGCGCGCGGAACCAGGAGACCTGTC
>JAFDAW010000225.1 GCA_019313605.1 Deltaproteobacteria bacterium | reverse complement strand
GTGCTGCCTCCCGGCTGAATCTCGCGGTGAAGTCGAGAAATCGAATTCCTGGGACGGGACACTAGAAGCGCTGGAAGAAGCGGCGGAGCTCGCTGAACCGAAACAGGGCGAACCGGTTGAGTCGCGACTCGGCTAGTCGACCGGGGTCTTTCCCACTCCGCTCTGCCGCGCGCAGCTGGGCGTATTGCCGGGCCATCTCGAGGACTTCGCGCGAGTCTCGATCCTCCGGGTTCAGGCGCACCAGCTCTTCCGCCGCCTGGAGTCCCGCGCGAACCCGGTCCAGGCGGAGATGGGCGAATACCAAGCGCCGCCGCGGTGGCGCCGCGTCCTCGCGCAGCGCTGCGGCGCGGCGATCCGCCGCGATCTGATCCTCATACAGACCGAGCAGTGCGTACAGGATCCCCAGGTCGTTCAAGGCGGCGTAGCGAACCCGGGGATCCTCCGACTCGGCCTCGGCGAGCATCGCCTCGTAGGATGCCGGTAGCATTCCGTTGGCCTTCGCCCAGTCGGGCCGCTCGCGCAGTACCTCCCCCACATCGAGGCCGCGCTCCTTGGAAAAGGGCACGCCCTGCTCCTCGTAGTAGCGAGCCACCCGCGCCAGGTTCGCCTGGCTGCGCTCCCCCGCCCGCAGATAGATGGCGTGGCGGATCGAGCGCGACACCAGGATCCACCGATCCGGGCTCGCCCGCTCCAGCAGCGTCACGCTGTAGTGTTTCTGTGTCACCCGCCCCTCGCCCGCGGGTATTCCGACGCCGAAGAAGATGTTCACGTCACGACGATCGAGGACATCCAGGTAGGTCTCACCTGGCAGCCTGCCCATCTGTTGCAGGATCACATCCAGGTCGTCCAGTACCTCGGGCGGATAGTGCTCGGTGCGACCGTCGACGAAGGTTCGAATCCTCGGCGCGAGTAAGAAGCCCGCAAACGCACCCACGTGATAGACGTTGAACAGCTTGCCCGCGACGTCTGTGTTCGCCAGAAACTCCACCCCGTCGGCGTAGTACCTGCGCTTATCGATGGCCACCGCCATGTACTCGCTCAGCGTCCAAGGAGTCCGTAAACCGCGTCCGGTGTACCCTCCAGCACCCGGAAACGCCAGCAGCAGGCACAGGCTCGAGACACTCAGCACCCAGGTCGTCGCCGACCACAAGGCCGGCCTCGCAAGCGACGCCACCCGCAGCGCTCTAAGCGCGAAGAGCAGCGGAAATATCCCCATCCAGAAAAAGCGCACGGAGATGAAGGCAGCCGCCAACGATGCCGCCCCGAGGGCCAGCAGCGGGGGATCGATCCGGGCCAGCGTCGCCAGCGAACGGCGGCGCAAGAAGCTGGACACCCCCCACAGTGCCACGAGCGAGAACGCCGCGATCAGCGCGTCCATGCTGATTCGAGCCAGCAGGCTGACACTCGGATGCGTCGACGCGAAAGCGAGGGGGCGGAAGTTGCGCCACTCGTCACTGATCAGCCAGATCGCACTCTCCGAGCTCGAGCTGAAAAAGGTGAGGTGCTGCGCCACCCCGCGCGGGTTCAGCAAGGTAATGACAACGCCGCAGACCAACGCGGCCGCCAACCTCTGAGCATAGGTCGCGTTGCGCGCCCGGGCCTCCTCCACCGCTTTGACGCTCTCCGGCCCCTCGCCGGCGGCCGCCTTCACCCAGGCCAACAGGAGCGCCTTCAGCGCGAAGCCTAACAGCGCCGCCACCAACAGCAGAATTCCTACGCCGAAGAGCGAGTGGGCGTTGCTCCACGCGAGCAGGAGCAGGCTCGCACCACCCACCGCCTTCCAGCTCGGTGGCTCCTCCCGCTCCAGCAGTAGAAGGTACAGTCCGTAAGCAGCGGGAATACTCGCGAGGTCCGGCCGAAACTGGAAGAGTCGATACCACGCCAAGACGACGAACAGGGCCACCCCGAAGCAGGCTACGGCCGACGACCGACTCTCGCGGCGCACCACGGCAAAGATCAACCAGAAGATCCCGGCGACAATCGGAACGTGTACCGCGCGCAGACCGTAAAATCCGAGGCTCTGCCAGACTTCATACACAAAGACCTGGAAGAGCCACTCGTGCTGGATCGGCGCCTCTGCGACGGCTGTGTGAAGCATGGGATCGGCATCGGGCCAAAGTCCCTCGGTCGCGAAGGCCTCGCCCATCTTGAGATGGAACCAGAGGTCGTCGGTGGCGAGAGGGCGTCCAACCAGATAGAGGACCAGCAGGACCATGCTGGCCGCAGAGAGACTGGCGACCAAGAGAGGCAACGGCAGAGACCATCTACCGAGCTTCAACCGTCGACCTCCCCCGTTTCTGCGATGCGCAGCCAGCTTATCCTAGCAGTCCACATTATTCGCGAGGACTCGTAGCGAGGACGTGCAGATGCGTGCTCGGGGTCGAGTCGTTGCACCGTGGCGACGGCGGGGCCGCTCTCCGGTCCCAGACCAACCAGGCGTTTGCTGAAGCGCAGCGGGCCGGGCCGGCGGCGGCTGAGCGTATATGCGATCGGGAGGTTCTCGGGCGCGCGACTCTCGTACCAACCGACGATCTCGTCCACCGAGACACCCATGCTGAAAGATCGCGGCAGCAGGATCTTTCTCCGGGCCACCATCTCCTCGACGATCCACCGCCACCAGCTGCGCGGCAGGATATCGGGGGGTGGAAAGAAGTGACAGCCGCTGCACGTCGCGCGCACCAGGGCCTCCACCTCCTGTGCACTCTCGGTTTCGGGAGTCGAATCCAATGCTCCGAGCCACAGAGAGATCGAAAGTACTGCCGCGAGCGCCAAGGCAACGAGAACGAAACCGCGGGTCCGTCGTGTCACAGTGCGGGCAGTCTACAGCGCCTGGAGGTCGCGCCCCATCGGTCGCGCCGGCGCATGAGATCCCGCACGAGATCCCGCACGAGATCCGACTGGGAGCCCAGACCTTCGAGTCTCCGCTCCCTCCCGCGGTGGGTTCGAACGAATCGACCCCTAGTCGGATTCCGGCTCTGGGGAGAGATCCGGCGCCTCGGGACTCGGCTCCAGCGAATGTGTCACGTTTCCCGTCGGCACCTTTGCGCCTCGCTGCTTCGCGCGGGAGAAAGTCCAGGATCCGTCTTCCAGCATGCCCTCGGCCTCGCGGCGCGCCGTCCCGCAACGCAGGTCACGGCAGCGGTCCCAGATGGCATCGATCGCGTCTCCGTCGAACGGAACCGCATGGTTGTAATGCTTCGCGAAGCGGTCCGTCAGTGCCTGGGCCTGCGCGAGGGACAGCGCGGAGGATTTGGTCTTCCCCCCGAAGAATATCTGCAGGTCGTCAATCTTGTTTGGCGCGATATTCGATTGTCGGGCTCCGAGACTCTTCCGCACCTCCGCAAGAACGGTCTTCCGACGGGTTGACTCCGGATGATCGTACGCCCAACGAGCGAAGAATGTCGCGCATTCGTCCATGCGGAGGAAGCGGCAATTCTCCCGCGCTCCCGCCTCGAGGATTTCCTCTGGGTACGGGTCCCCACCTCCCCCGTAGCGGCGCAGCAGTGAGTTGCGGAGCGACACATTTCGGTGCTCTTCGCTGACATACAGGGGCAGCGCGCTGCGCTGGCCGAGGAAGAAAGCGCGCGCTGCCAGGTGGCTCAGGATCGGATGGCGCAGCGTGTGCACCGGGCCCTCGCGCTCCACCGCATGGAGCGTTCCCAGCGGCAGCAGCTCGTGAGCGATCAGCTGCGGGAAGCTATCGATCTCGACCCGCGCGAATGCCGCCGAGAAGTCGGGCTGCCCGAAACGCTCTTCGAGCGCGTCGATGTCCAGGGCCCGGGTGGGTCGATCGAAGCCGAGCAGCACCAAGTCGCCGCGCAGGGTGAACCAGACGGAGACATCGGGGAAGACGGATGCGTAAGTGCGCAGGACGAGCTTTACGACCTCGACGTCGGTCTCGTAGATGTGGAACCACTGGGCGAAGACGCCGCCCGGAGCGAGTCGCGAGCGCGCGGCCTCCAGAAACTCGCGACTGAAGAGCATCTCGACGCCAGTAACCCACGGGTTGCTCGGCTCGGAGACGATGACGTCGTAGCTTCCCTCGCTCCGCAGGAGCGCACGGTAGGCGTCGCCGCGCTTGACCCGGATCTTGGGATTCTTCGAGGCCGCCAGGTTGCCGCCGTCGAAGAGCGGGCTGGCGGCGATCACGCCCCGGGAGATCTCTGCCACGATCACCTCGCGGGTCCCGTCGAGGGACGCGAGCTCCCCAGCGGTCACCCCCGTCCCCAGCCCGATCACGAAGCCGCGCTCGTGACGCTCGGCCATCAGGGCCGGCACCAGAGCGGCGAGGGACATCGTCGGGTAGTCGGCCTTGAGGGAGCCGTCGGATTTTCCGTTGACGACGATTGCGAGATTCTCGGGGTTGCTCTTGGGTCTTCGCACGCACACCGTACTGGTGGGATCGTCGTCGTAGAAGATCACCTCGCCGGCTTGTCGACGCTGGAAGAACTCATCCGGTCCCCGGAAGCTCGCGTACTGCGGAGTGCGGTCGCGGAAGGTTCCGGCGGTGAGCCGATCGGCGCTCCACTCCGGCAGGAGCGCCAGCCCCATCAGGATCGGAAGTGCGACGAGCGCGGGGACGATCCGCGGCGCGGATCGCAGCACAAGGAAGGCCAGGATCGCGGAGCCGACGATCAGGGCCGCCAGAGCGATGCGATAGACATGGTGCAGATCGAGCCAGAAGAGCAGTGTGTAGCCGCCGAGGAGCGCACCGAGCAGCGAGCCCACCGTGTTCCAGGCGTAGAGCCGACCCGCCACCGAGCCGAGGTCGCGCACCTCGCGGCGCAG
>JAFDAW010000224.1 GCA_019313605.1 Deltaproteobacteria bacterium | reverse complement strand
AACGTCCCCGCTCATTCACTGGGGGGTAAATATTCACCAACGTCCCCACCGCTCAGGAGTGGATTTCTTGTAGTGCCCGCACGCCGATCGACTCCGCCTGCATCGCGAGAATTGCACCCACCGAGGCGCGCGCACCCGCGACCGTCGTGCAGTAGGGGATCCCGCGCAGCAGCGCAGACCGCCGGATCGACGCCGAGTCGCGGATCGACTTCGGCTCCGAGTCGACCGTGTTGATCACGAGATCGACGTCGCCGGACTCGATGCGCTCGACGACGTCAGGATGGCCATGCCCCACCTTGGGCACCGGCTCGGCCGTAACTCCCAATTCGTTCAGGTAGCCCGCGGTACCGGGCGTGCCGAGCACCTTGAAACCGCTCGCAGCGAGATCGCGAATCGCATCGCCAATCGGTTCGCGATCCTCCTCCTTCACGGACACCAATACGGTTCCGCTCTTAGGCAGGCTGTTGCCCGCCTGGATCTGGGCTTTCGCAAACGCGCGGCCGAAGTCCGAATCGATACCCATGACCTCGCCCGTGCTCTTCATCTCCGGGCCGAGCAGCGTATCCGCACCCGGGAACTTCACGAACGGGAAGACGGATTCCTTCACCGAACAGTGGCTCGGCCAGATCTCTTCGGAGAACTCCAGTTCGTCGAGCTTGCGGCCCACCATCACGAGCGCCGCGAGCTTCGCGAGCGGGCGGCCGATCGCCTTCGAGACGAACGGGATCGTGCGCGACGCGCGGGGATTCACCTCGATCACGAAGAGTTCGTCGCCCTTCACCGCGTACTGGACGTTCATCAATCCCTTCACGCCGAGTTCCAGCGCGAGTCGGCGCGTCGATTCGAGAATTTCGTCGATCATCGGCTTCGTGAGCGAGTACGGCGGAAGCGAGCACGCGCTGTCACCCGAGTGAACCCCCGCTTGCTCGATGTGCTCCATGATCCCACCGATCACGACGCGCACGCCGTCGCTGATCGCGTCGACATCGACTTCGGTGGCATCCGCGAGAAAGCGATCGACCAACACCGGATGTTCACGCGATGCGCGCACCGCGAACTTCATGTAGTTCCGAAACGATTCGACGTCGTGGACGATCTCCATCGCGCGCCCCCCAAGCACGTAGGACGGGCGCACGAGCACCGGGAAGCCGAGTTCGACCGCGATCTTCTCCCCCTCTTCCGGGCTTCGCGCCACAGCGCCGGGCGGCCTCTTCAACGCGAGTTTCTCGAGTACCGCATCAAACCGCTCCCGATCCTCGGCCCGGTCGATCGCATCGGGGGGCGTGCCGAGAATAGGCGCACCGGCCTTCTCGAGTGCGAGCGCGAGCGAAAGCGGTGTCTGGCCGCCGAACTGGACGATCAAACCCTCGGGCTTTTCGACTTCGACGATCGCGAGCACGTCTTCGAGCGTCAGCGGTTCGAAGTAGAGCCGATCGCTCGTGTCGTAGTCGGTCGAAACCGTCTCGGGGTTGCAGTTGACCATGATCGTCTCGAAGCCCGCGTCGTGCAGCGCAAAGGCCGCGTGCACGCAGCAGTAGTCGAACTCGATCCCCTGGCCGATGCGGTTGGGGCCGCCGCCGAGGATCATCACCTTGCGCGCGTCGGTGGGCCGCGATTCGCACTCCTGTTCGTAGGTCGAATAAAGATACGGAGTGTGGGCCTCGAATTCGGCCGCGCAGGTATCGACGCGCTTGTAGACGGGCAGCACGCCTTCGCGCGCGCGCAGCGCGCGAACTTCCGCTTCGCTCTCACCCCAGAGGTCCGCCAACCGTTGATCCGAGAAGCCATTTGCCTTCGCGTGGCGCAACCATTGCGCCCTATCGCCCGGCTCCAGCGCCTGCAGCTCGGCTTCGAGCACGACGATCGACCGCAGATTTTCGAGAAACCACGGATCGACCCACGAGCGCGCATAGATCTCGTCTACCGACGCGCCGCGTCGCAGGGCCTCCGCGAGCGCCCAGAGTCGACCGGGCCGCGGCGTGTCGATCTGCGCCCAGAGCGCATCCTCCCCTTCCTTCCCTTCGGGCAGTGTGGGGCTCTCGAGGCCCGCGTGACCGACCTCGAGCGAGCGAATCGCCTTTTGCAAGCTCTCCTTGAAGGTTCGCCCGATCGCCATCACCTCGCCGACGGACTTCATCTGGGTCGTCAATCGATTGTCGACGCCGGGAAATTTTTCGAAGGTAAAGCGCGGGATCTTCGTGACCACATAATCGATCGACGGCTCGAAGCTCGCGGGTGTCTCGCGCGTGATGTCGTTACGAATCTCATCGAGCGTGTAACCGACGGCGAGCTTCGCGGCGATCTTTGCGATCGGAAAGCCCGTCGCCTTCGAGGCCAGCGCGGAGGAACGCGAAACCCGCGGGTTCATTTCGATCACGACGATCGCACCGTTTTCCGGATTCACCGCAAACTGGATGTTCGAGCCGCCGGTATCGACACCAATTTCCCGGATGATCGCTACCGAGGCGTCGCGCATTTCCTGATACTCGCGATCCGTCAGAGTCTGCGCGGGCGCAACCGTGATCGAATCGCCCGTGTGCACGCCCATCGCATCGAAGTTCTCGATCGAACAGATGATCACGACATTGTCGGCCGCGTCGCGCATGACTTCGAGCTCGTATTCCTTCCAGCCCAGCACGCTCTGCTCGATCAGGCACTGGTGACGCGGCGACTGGCGCAGCGCCCACTCGACGAGTTCATCGAACTCCTCGTCCACGTAGGCGATGCTGCCGCCGGTGCCGCCCAGCGTGAAGCTCGGCCGGATGATCGCGGGAAGCTTGGTTTCTTTCAGGATTTCCCGCGCGTCCGCGAGGGATTCCGCGAAACCCGAGAGCGGCAGATCCAGGCCGATGTTGTGCATCGCGGTGCGGAACAGATCGCGATCCTCGGCCTTGTTGATCGAATCGAGCTGCGCGCCGATCAGCTGCACCCCATAGCGCTCGAGCAGGCCCTGTTCACAGAGTTCGACCGTAAGGTTGAGGGCCGTCTGCCCTCCGAGGGTGGGAAGCAATGCGTCCGGCCGCTCGCGCGCGATGATCTTCTCGAGACTCTCGAGCGTCATCGGCTCCACGTAGGTGCGGTCCGCCGTCTCGGGGTCGGTCATGATCGTTGCGGGGTTCGAATTCACGAGCACGACGCGGTAGCCCTCTTCGCGCAGCGCCTTGCAGCCCTGCGTGCCCGAATAGTCGAACTCGCAGGCCTGGCCGATCACGATCGGCCCCGATCCGATCACCAGGATCGTCTGAATGTCTTCGCGTTTGGGCAAGGTGCAGTCCTCGGAGTCAGCTCACAAATATCTGAATGTCTTCGCACTCGGGCAACGCGTAGTCCTCGGTGTCAGATCGCAGGCGCGGTGCGCCCGCTTGCGACCGCCGCGCCGGTTACGCTTTCGCCAGCCTTGTGACGCGCCACCATCTCCCGGAATCGACCGAATAAGTAACCCGCGTCGTGGGGTCCCGGTGAAGCTTCCGGATGGTACTGAACTGAAAACAGCGGCTTCTCGGCGTGCGCGAGCCCCTCGACGGTGCCGTCGTTCAGGTTGACGTGGGTGATCTCGACGGGCTCTCCCGCTTCGCGGAGCGAATCCGCGTCCACCGCGTAACCGTGGTTCTCGGCACAGATCGCGACCTTGCCGGTCGCGAGATCCTGACCGGGCTGGTTTCCGCCGTGATGACCGAATTTCAATTTGATCGTCTTGCCGCCGAGCGCGAGGCCGAGAATCTGGTGACCGAGACAGATCCCGAACAGCGGCTTGCGGGCCGCGAGTTCGCGCACGGTGTCCTGCACGCCCTCGACAGCGGAGGGATCCCCCGGTCCGTTGGAGAGGAAGATCGCGTCGGGCTCGTACGCCAACGCGTCCTGCCAAGAAGTTCGAGCGGGAACGACCGTGACGTCGAAGCCGTGCGCGACGAGCTGCCGGAGGATGTTGCGCTTCACTCCGAAGTCGTAGGCGACGACCCGATAGGCGGGGGCCGGCCGGTCCGGGCGCGGTACCTGCCCGGAAACTCCCTGCCACAGCCCCTCGTCCCACGAATAGGGTTCGCTGCAGGTGACATCTGCGACGAGGTCGCGGCCGTCGAGGCCGGGCTCCGCTTTCGCGCTCGCCACCAACTCGGCTTCGTCCGAATTGGGATCCGTGCTGAGCAGGCCGACCTGCGCACCGCCGTCGCGAATCCGCCGCACGAGCGCACGGGTGTCGATCCCGGAAATACCGGGTACGCCGTGCCGCTTCAGATAGGCGTCGAGGCTTTCGCGCGAACGCCAGTTGCTCGGCTCGAAGACTTCCTTGACCACGAAACCCCGCAGAAACGGTCGGATCGCCTCGTCGTCTTCGGGGTTCGTGCCGACGTTACCGATCTGCGTGTAGGTCATCGCGACGATCTGGCCCGCGTAGGAGGGATCCGAGAGGATTTCCTGATAGCCCATGATGCTGGTGTTGAAGACGACTTCGCCCGCTCCGACACCACGCGCACCAAACGCGTTACCGCGAAAGACAGTTCCGTCCGCGAGCACGAGCCGAGCGGGATCGGGCAGACTCCCCGTCACGGGTAGAGCACGCCGCGGTCGACGTCGTAGACGAGCCAACCTCCGACGATCGTCGCGATTGCACGACCCGTCAGGGTCTGACCCGCCCAGGGCGAGTTGCGGCTCTTCGAATAACCCTTTGCGGGGTCGTAGGTCCAGCTCCTGTCGGGATCGAGAATGACGACGTCTGCAGCGGCCCCGATCGCGAGGCTGCCTCCGGGGCGATCGAGGATCTTCGCGGAATTCGTAGAGAGGCGGCGCATCAGTTCGAGCGGGCTCAGCTCACCGCCGCGCACCAGATCGAGCACGACCGGAAA
>JAFDAW010000223.1 GCA_019313605.1 Deltaproteobacteria bacterium | reverse complement strand
CAGGCGGCCGAAACCGCGACTGGGCGACGAACTGATACCGCCCCGTCCATTGTTACCGCCCGGCGAGTTCGCCCGCGCTCGCTCGGTGACTACCCCGTCGGAGATTTCGCGACACGACTCAGGCGGGCCTCATAGGCTTCGCGCACGATCTTCGCATCTTCGATGTAGCGGGGCAGCTCCTCGGAGAGCAGGGCCTGGGGGCCGTCGCAGAGCGCCTCTTCCGGCTTGGGGTGGAAATCGACGAGAACCATGTTGGCTCCCGCGATTATACCCTGAGCGGTCACGTGGAACACATCGAGCAAGCCGTCCGGCGCGATGGCTCGGCTCCCCACCGAGTGCGAGGGATCGATCGAAACCGGCAATCGCGTCAGCCGCTTGACGACGGGCACGTGCGCGAAGTCGACGAAGTTGCGATGCGGATCGCCGAGATTTGTCTTCATTCCGCGCAGACAGAAAACGATGCGCCGGTTGCCGCCGGATGCGACGTACTCGCAGGCGTTGAGCGACTCTTCGAGTGTGATCCCCATGCCCCGCTTGAACAGAACGGGCAGCTCGGTCTGCTGACCGACGTGTTTCAGGAGCTCGAAATTCTGGGCGTTGCGGGTGCCGATCTGGATCATCACACCCGTCGCATTTCCCGAATCCCTCAGCGCATCGAGAAGCTCGTCGATCTGTGATTCGTGGGTGATTTCCATCGAGACGATCCGGATGCCGTGCTTGCCCGCACTTTCGAAGACGAAAGGCAGGCACTCGGCGCCATAACCCTGGAAGTCGTACGGACTCGTGCGTGGTTTGTAGGCGCCCGCGCGCGCGGTCTGGATCCCGTTTTCGCCGAGCAGGCGAAACATCGTGTCGAGATTTTCGCGGTTGTCGACCGCGCACAGGCCCGGAAAGAGGTGAAAGGTGTCCTGGGAGAAGTGGATCCCGTTGTAGTCGAAACCCACGGCTTCAAGCGCGCCGCCGTGACGGCCGATCGAGCGGAACTTCTCGGTGATCCGCACCACCCTCTCGACGCAAGCAAATTCCTTGAAGGGCTCGGTGGGGATGACCCCCGTCGAACCCAGCAGGTAGAGTTCGGATAGCGTGCGGGTTGCGCCCTGGATCTGGTGAAGCTCGGTGCGCACTCCCGGATAGGACTCTGCGAATTCGACCAGACGCTGGACGTCGGGGGTTTCGGTATTTACGTCGGCTTTGAGTACGATGATCACGGGTTGACTTCCTCTGGGAGTGGGTCTTCGCAACCTACGGAGGCGGGCCCCGTTCGTCAATCCTGGATCCGCTCTACTATTGCGAAATTCCCTCTAGTTACCGAGATTTGCGAATATGGCAGACATGGATCAGAAAAGACCGTCCGGGCCGGGCGCCGGAACCGGCGAGGCTTCTAAAAAGCTCTGGGGAGGCCGATTCGAAGGCCAGACCGACGCCGCCGTGGAGCGATTCACGGCGTCGATCCACTTCGATCGGGCGCTCGCCCGCTTCGACCTGAGAGGCTCGACCGCGCACGCCCGGATGCTTGCCGCTGTCGGCTTGATCTCAGCCGAGGACGAACGCGCACTGATCGAGGGCCTCGCGGAGATCGCCACACAGATCGAAGACGGTTCCTTCCCGTTCGATCCGGCCCTCGAGGACATCCATATGAACGTCGAGTCCCGCTTGCGGGAGATCGTCGGCGTCGACGTCGCGGGCCGACTCCACACGGGCCGAAGCCGCAACGACCAGGTCGCGACCGACCTGTCCCTCTATTTGCGCGATGTTTCCGAGGCCGCCGAGCAGGGCATTCTGGAGCTTCGGGGCGTCCTGATCGAACGAGCCGCCGAGCACCTCGACACGGTGCTGCCCGGCTACACCCATCTGCAGCGCGCGCAGCCGGTGCGGCTCGCCCACCACTGGCTCGCGTTCGCGGAGATGTTCGGTCGAGACGCGAGCCGGCAGCGCAGCCTGCGATCGCGCCTGTCGGATTGCCCGCTCGGATCGGGCGCGCTCGCGGGATCCACGCTTGCACTCGATCGACAGCACACCGCGGCGGCGCTCGGTTTTGACGCACCCTCGGCAAACAGCATGGACTCGGTCGCCTCGCGCGACGTGGCACTGGAATTTCTTTCGACCGCCGCGATCTGCATGATCCAGCTGTCCCGGCTCGCGGAGGAGCTCGTGCTCTGGTCGACCGCTGAATTCGGCTTCGTCGAGCTTTCCGACGCCTACTCGACGGGTTCGAGCTTGATGCCACAAAAGAAGAACCCCGNNCGGCCGCGCGATCGGAAACCTCGTCACCCTGCTGTGCGTCATGAAAGCCTTGCCGTTGACCTACAACCGGGACATGCAGGAGGACAAGGAGCCGATCTTCGACTCCGCGGTCACGCTGCGCGATTCGCTCGAGGTGATGGCGGGGGCGATCCAGACATTGCGCGTCAACACAGAGCGGATGGCAGCGGCTGCGGATGACGCAATGCTACTGGCGACAGATCTCGCGGAGGCGCTCGTGGTCGCCGGGGTGCCCTTCCGAGAAGCCCACGAGGCTGTTGGGCAGATCGTGAAGCACTGCATCGCCAAGGAACTCGACCTGCGCTCGCTCACCCGCGAAGACCTGCAGGCCTTTCACGCCAGTTTCTCTACTTCGGCCGCGGAAATTGCGAGCCTGGAGAGCGCGCTCGAGGGTCGAAAAGTGATCGGCGGCACAGCGCGCAGCACGGTGGAAGAGGCACTCTCGAAAGCCAGAGCAGACAACGCGCGGCGCCTCGGCGAACTGTCCAGCGGAGAAATTTGATGACGCGCCAACTCCTGGCTATCGCGGCGCTTTTCGGAGTGCTAGCGGTTGCATGCGGCAAATACGGCCCCCCCGTCCGGACGCGCTCCGAACCTGCCGCCACGAGCTCGGAAACGGCTGAAAAAAATAACGGCTCTGCCGCCGAAGAATCGGAAGAGAAGGAGAAACAGCCTTGAGCGAAGCGTTTCCGAGGCGGGATGGCCGCCTCCACGCCGAGAATGTGCCCATCGAACAGATCGTCGAGGCGGCCGGCACGCCAGTCTTCATCTACAGCGCGTCAGAACTCGACGCGCGCTATGACGCACTCGACGCGGCATTTTCCGCCGTGCCCCATACCCTCTGCTACGCGATCAAGGCCAACATGAATCTGGCCGTCGTCAACCGGTTGGTCACCCGGGGTTGCGGGATCGATGTGACCTCGGGCGGCGAACTCTTCCGAGCGCAGCTCGCCGGAGGCGATCCGAGTCAGTTCGTGTATTCCGGCGTGGGCAAGACAGACGCGGAGATCGACCACGCTCTCGACGCGGGAATCCGCATGTTCAACATCGAGTCGCGTGAAGAGCTGCGCGTCATCGACGCGAGGGCCGCTGAGCGCGGCGTCGTGGCACCCGTGTCATTTCGCGTCAATCCGGACGTCGATCCGCAGACCCATCCCTACATTTCGACGGGCCTGAGCAACAGCAAGTTCGGCATCCCGATCGCAGAAGCCGTGGACGCCTACGCGGAGGCCAAGGCACTCGAACACGTGCACGTCGTCGGTGTCTCTTGCCATATTGGATCGCAGATCGTGAACCTCGATCCGATCGTCGACGCCCTGCAGCGGGTTCGCAGTCTCGTCACCGAGCTGCGGGATGCGGGCCACAGCATCGAATTGCTCGACGTGGGCGGTGGACTGGGCATCGTTTACGACCGGGAGCAACCCCCGTCGGCCGCCGAGTACGGAGCCGCGGTCATCTCGAGCGTGGGCGATCTCGGCTGTCACCTGATCGCCGAACCGGGCCGCTGGATTGCGGGCAATTCCGGCATCTTCGTCACGCGCGTGCTCTACGGCAAAGATAATGGCGACAAGCACTTCACGGTGGTCGATGGTGCGATGACAGACCTGATCCGGCCCACCCTGTATCAGGCCTACCAGAGGATCGAACCCGTCGGGCCTCCGCGCGAGAACACCCGGGTCGTCGATGTGGTGGGCCCCGTCTGCGAGTCGGCCGACTTCCTCGCCCAGCAGCGCGAACTGCCGATCCTGGAACGCGACGACCTGATCGCCGTCCACTCCGCGGGCGCCTACGGGTTCGTGATGTCGTCGAACTACAACGGCCGCTGCCGCGCCGCAGAGGTGCTGGTCGAAGGAGACCAATTCGAGATCGTGCGGGCGCGCGACCGCTTCGAAGACCTGATCCGAGGCGAATCCATTCCCGAGGGCCTGGGGTGATGAGTCGGACTTTGCGCTTTACCAAGATGCACGGCGCGGGCAACGACTACGTGGTGCTCGATGGAATCCGAGAAGAGCTGCCGCCGATCCCGCCGCTGGCCGCCCAGCTCTGCGATCGCCATTTTGGCATCGGCGCCGACCAGCTGCTGGTCGCACGGCCCTCGAACGCGGCGGATTTCCGCATGGAGATCTACAACGCCGATGGTGGCCAGGTGGAGATGTGCGGCAACGGGATTCGCGCGTTCTACAAATTCCTGAAAGATCGCGGCCACACGGCTGACGACACCATCAGCGTCGAAACCCTCGGCGGCGTGGTGCGCCCGAGCTGGGCGGGCCCCGACCGCGTGCGGGTCGATATGGGGCAACCGGTACTTGCGCCCGCCAAGATTCCGACGACACTCGGTAGCGGTGATGGGCCGGTCCTAGACGCTCCGCTGGAAGTCGACGGAGAGAGCCTGCGGGTGTCCAGCGTTTCGATGGGCAACCCGCACGCGGTGCTCTTCGTCGAAGATCCAGACCGCGCGGACGTGGAACGCCTGGGGCCCCTGATCGAACACCACATCGCGTTCCCGAATCGGGTCAACGTCGAGTTCGTCACAGCGATCGCACGCGACCGAATTCGACAGCGAACCTGGGAGCGCGGTGTCGGCGAAACCCTCGCTTGCGGAAGTGGGGCCTGCGCGGTGGCCGTGGTCGCGATGCTCCGCGACGCAGTGGACGACGAGGTCAGCATCGAATTGCGCGGGGGCGAACTCGAAATCGGCTGGAAGGGCGACGGTGCTCCGGTCATCATGACGGGACCCGCCGCCGAAGTCTTCACGGGCGAATTCCCGATCCGGGAGGAGTAGCGATGTTCGAAGGACTTTCGACCGCACTGATTACACCCTTTCGAGATGATGCGATCGACGAAACCGCACTGCGCGAACTCGTCGAGCGCCAGGTCGCGGCGGGTGTCAAACAACTGGTTCCATGCGGATCAACGGGAGAATCCGCCACGCTCTCGCACTTCGAGCACGGAAAGGTCATCGAGATCGTGGTCTCGGCCGTGCGCGGTCGCGTCCAGGTACTGGCCGGAACGGGCTCGAACAACACCCGAGAAGCGATTGAGTTGACGCAGCACGCAAAGACCGTGGGCGCCGATGGCGCGCTGCTGATCTCGCCCTACTACAACAAACCCACCCAGCAGGGCATCTACGAGCACTACCGCGCGGTCGCCGAGCAGACGCAGTTTCCGCTGGTCACCTACAACATCCCCGGCCGGACCGGATCGAACATCGCTCCGTCGACGCTGGCGCGGTTGTCGGACGTTCCGCACATCGTCGGTGTCAAAGAAGCCTGTGGTGACATCGGCCAGATTGCCGAAGTGGTGGCCCTCTGCGACGAGGAGTTCGCGATCCTCTCGGGTGACGATGGGCTGAACCTTCCGATCATGGCCGTCGGCGGGAAGGGGGCCATCTCCACCGCCTCCAACGTCGCACCCGAAGCCGTCGGCGAACTCATGCGCGCTTGTGAAGAGAACGACTTCGCGCGCGCGCGCGAGCTCCACTTTCGGATGCTTCCCCTCTTCGAAGCGCTCTTCCTCGAAACCAATCCGATTCCGGTCAAGTGCGCGCTGGAGTTGATGGGGCTGATCGGAAGCGCCGAAGTTCGGCTCCCGCTCACGCCGATCACCGAAGCCAATCGCGAACGCCTGCAGGTTTCTCTCAAGGAATTGGGACTGCTCTGATGCCGAGGGTGCTGGTCGTCGGTGCGATGGGGCGCATGGGCGAGCGTGTGCGCGTTGCGATTTCCGAAGCACCGAAGCTCGAACTCGGCGCTGCGCTCGAAGCTCCCGGGCATCCAGCTGTCGGAAAACCAATCGCGAAAGGCATCGAGATCTCCGACGACCCGAAGGCCGCACTTTCGCAATGCGAGGTCGCGATCGATTTTACGACACCCGAAGCGACGCTTCAGGTGATGCGTGCTGCTGCAGATGCCGGAGTCGCCTACGTGTGTGGCACGACGGGCTTTTCCGACGCACAGCGCGCAGAGATCGGAGACCTCGCAGCGCGAATCCCGATCGTCCACGCGCCCAATTTTTCGGTCTCGGTCAACATCCTCAGCTGGCTCATCCGAGAGGCGGCGCGAAAACTCGGCAGTGGCTACGACGCAGAACTCGTCGAAATCCACCACTCGGACAAGCGCGACGCGCCGAGCGGAACCGCGCTTCACCTCGCCGAGGCAGTCGCGGCGGGGCGCGGTCAGAAACTCGCCGACCACCTGGTGCTGGAACGCGCGGGCGATATCGGCGTGCGACCCGAGGATGCCATCGGCATCCAGACCCTGCGCGCTGGAGACATCGCGGGCGAACACACGGTCCTGTTCGTCGGCCAGGGCGAACGACTCGAGCTTACCCACCGCGCCTCGACCCGCGATCACTTCGCACGCGGAGCCGTCCGCACCGCCGACTGGCTCACGGGCCGCGACCCGGGCCTCTACCCGATCGAACGCGTATTCGGCCTGGAAACTGACTGATTCTTTTTTGGTGCCGGAAACATGAGGGTCTCTTTCGCGGAGCCGTGAGGGGAAGGGCTACTCGCTCTAGAACCCGATCCGGTCAACTGGGCCCCGGCTAGTGGAGCTCAACTCAAATCAACCATGGTCTGTCCGGGCACGCAGCCCTTCCCCTCCCGGCTCCCCGCGGACGCGTTGCTGGCGTGAGGGGAGAAACCGTCTGCTTCGTGTGGCCTCATTTTAGATAGAGGACCACCCTGGAAGCGTTGCTGAGGCGACTAACGGTTTGTGCGTTTTTTGCTGATTGCGACCATTCGGGGGGCATCGACGTCGTGGGGTTCCGATTGCCAACCGCCGAATCGACGCACCGAACCAGCAGAGCGTCACTTGGGGTCGGTGGCGAGGTGCT
>JAFDAW010000021.1 GCA_019313605.1 Deltaproteobacteria bacterium | reverse complement strand
GGAGATTCAACTGATCGGTTGTCCGGATCCCAATCCCACCTATCGGCGCTTCTTTGCACCCGCGCGCGAGATCCTTCCCGGCGATACCGCCGAGATCGGTCGGCGATACGTCGGCGCACTGGCGGGAGAGATCGAGAAATGGCTGAAGACGATTCCCGCAGAAGAGCCGATCGGTGTGAGTTTTTCCGGTGGGATCGATAGCGGGGCGGTCTTCCTGGTGCTCTATCACACGATTTGCGGGCTCGGGATGAACCCCGGGCGGCTCAAGGCCTTCACGCTCAGCGTGGATCGGTCGGGTGCCGATCTCGACCAGGCGAGGCGCTTTCTCGCCGCGTTGGATCTCCAGGTCTTCCATGAACCCGTCGAAGTGCCGCTCGATTACATCGATCTCGCGCAAGCGATCCGGGTGATCGAAGACTACAAACCGCTCGACGTTCAGGCCGGGGCGATGGCGCTCGCGCTGTGTCGCGGCATTCGCGATCGCTATCCCGATTGGCAATATCTGGTCGACGGCGAGGGCGGCGATGAAAACCTCAAGGCTTACCCGATCGAGGAGACTCCGGAGCTGACGATTCGAAGCGTCCTGAACAACACGATGCTGTATCACGAGGGTTGGGGTGTCGATTCCATCAAACACTCGCTGACTTATTCGGGGGGGATGAGCCGGGGCTGCGCGCGAAGCCACGCGCCGGCCGACCATTACGGCTTGCGGGCCTTCAGCCCGTTCACGCTGCCCAATGTCATCGAGGTTTCGGAGGGGATTCCGTTCATCGAACTCACGAACTGGGACCACGAAGCGCTCTATCGCCTCAAGGGAGAGGTGGTTTCGCAGGGCGTGCGGGCCGTTACGGGTCTCGAGATGCCGGTGTTCGAGAAGCGCCGTTTCCAGCACGGTGTCGCGCACGAGAGCCTGCTCAAGGACCACTTCCCCGAACGTCCTGCGGACTACCGGGCACTCTATCAATCGATTTTTGATGGCCCTGCTGCCGCGCATTCCTGATCGGGAGATCGTCGCTGCGCGCAGTGCGCGCTCTTCGTTGGATCCCACGAAGCCCTACGCGCACTTCGTAGAGCGCGAATACTCCCGTGCCGGCCAGATCGAGGATGTCGCCGCAGTCTTCCTGACCAACAAAGAGTGTCCGTTTCGTTGCGTCTTCTGCGACTTGTGGCAGAAGACGTTGACGGACCGCATCGGCGACGGCCTGGTGGCGGGGCAGGTCGAGTGGGCGCTCGCGAACCTCCCCGAGACTCCCCACGTCAAGCTCTACAACGCGGGCAGTTTCTTCGACCCCGAGGCGATCCCGAGCGCTGATCTGCCGCGCATCGCGGAGCTGCTGGCGGGCAAGCGCTCTGTCATCGTGGAGTGTCACCCTCGGTTCGTCGACGATCGCTGCATCTCGTTCGCAAAGGCAATTTCGCCGGTGAAGCTCGAAGTCGCCATCGGCCTCGAAACGGTGGATCCGCAGGTGTTGCCGCGTATCAAACCCAGCATGTCCCTGGAAGATTTCAAAAGCGCCGCCCGCTTGCTGACCGACAACGGCATCGCGCTGCGGGCCTTCATCCTGTTGGGCCCGCCCGGCCACTGTGGTCCAGAGCGGATCGACTGGGCGAAGCGTTCGATCGATTACGCGTTTTCGCTGGGTGTCGAGTGCTGTGTGGTCATTCCGGTTCGCCCCGGAAATGGAATCGTCGATGCACTCGAGAAGCGGGGGCTCTACGAGAGGACGAATCTGACCGAGCTCCAATCCGTGGTCGAGTACGGAATCCGCGCGGGGCACGGCCGCGTATTCGCAGATCTGTGGGATGTCGAACGGATCGCCGGCTGCCCCGACTGCAGCTCCGCGCGTTCCGCGGCGCTCGAGCAGACGAACTCGACGCAGCGCCCATCGGCACCGATCGACTGTTCGTGTACCCGAGTCATCGAACCGAAGCGCGCTGCGGAACGGCCGCTTCCTTGAATCACCGCGCGAGCGATTCTCCGCCTCGCCGAGCCCCCTCCGTCGGGCCCAGTCGAAATGTTAGGATTGCGGCCGATTCGAGGGATTGAATCAGGGGGGCTGATTGCGTTCGCTTGCCGCGCTCTGGACAAACGCGAAGGAATTCGGGTCCCACGCGAATCGCTTCTGCGTGAGCCATCCGCGACTCACGGCGTTTGGGGCTGCACTCGCGGTCTACGCCGCGTACGAGGGCGTACTTCGTGCGTTCCGACTGCCCATGGTGCTCTACTGGGGCAAGATGCAACTCCTCGACCGCAGCTTTCTGCTCGAGCACCCTCTCGACAGCCTGGTCTACTTGCATTCGCAACCACCCGTGCTCAATGTACTCGCCCTGGTTGTTCTGCACGGCTCCCGCCTCACGGGCCTGTCTGAGGCCGCAGTCGCGAGTGGTCTTTTTGCGCTGCTCGCATGGGGCTGTTTCTTCGCGCTGCTTCAGGTTGCACGCCTTGCAACCGGGTCTTGGGTCGCCAGCGCGGTGTGTGGCGCGCTGCTGTTGCTGAATCCGGCGTTTGCCTTCTACCGCTTCCGCCTCCTGTACGAAACCCCCGCGATGTTGGCGGTGCTGTTGACGAGCTGGAGTTGGCTTCTCTTCGTCAAGAAGGGGCGGCTCGTGCACTGGATCGGCCTGATGTTCAGCCTGGCCTTGCTCTGCATGACGAAGAGCTTGTTTCACCCTCTCTTTGCGCTGCTGGTTGCGCTGCTCGCACTCGCAGCGCGGCGTGCTGTCGGCGAGGTCGCCTGGCTCGATCTCATGCGCCGCTACGCGGGGGGCTTCGCGCTCGGGGTGGTGCTGGTGCTGCTGTGGCCGGCCAAGAACCAGCTCGTGTTCGACCATTTCGTCTACAGCTCGTGGCTCGGTTTCAACTTGACCGTGCGAACGCCCATCGAGCACTACGAGCCCTTCGACGACTTCATCTTCAAAGGGAAGATCCATTCGAGCCTTGAGGAGCGGATTGAAGCTTTCGAAGGCGTGTCCGCCGAGGACGATCTGTCGATCGTGCTCGCGATGAAGAAGCCTTCGTTCGTGAAGATCCCCAACTGGAACCACCTCGCCGTGTTGTATTCGGCGGCTGAACTCGAGCGGCGCGGCATTCAATGGCGTCTACAGCACCGCACGGAGTGGATGTTCATGACGGCTGGGCGTTATTTCATGACGATGCGGCCGTCTTTCGTGTTCCCCTACAGCGCGAATACTGTCTTCACGGGAGGGCCGCGCTACGACGCCTATGCGGCCCGCTACCGCGACATCGTTCACCCGGATCTACGCCCGTGGTTCGAGCGCGCAATGCCCGGTTGGTTCGTGCATCGCCACGCGGTCCTGTTGGATCATCGCATTCCCTACACACCATTCGCGTTCGCGTACCCGGCGTTCTTGCTCGCCTGCGCGGTCTTCGCCGTGCGCAAGCGCCGCGAGCCGGTGGGCTGGTTCGTGGCGTACTGCGCGCTCGCATCGGCTTGGACGATCGTCGTGCCCGCACTCACGGATGGCGTGGAGGGCAATCGGATGCGATTGGCAACGGCGCCTTTGATCTGTCTCGGCGGAGTCGTGCTGCTTCAGTGCGCAGCACGTCGGTTGCAGCGCCGGAGAGGTGCCTGAGAACCCACCCGCACGCCCAGAGTTCGTTCGGCCCGAGGTGTTTCCCGGCCTCTGTGGCGTCAAGTGGCGGCGATCAATGGCCGATGACACCCACCATGATCAAATCGCTGACTCGAAAGTGGAAACGCAGTCGAGAGGGCGGGGAGGGCGTCGATCCGTCCGGCTTCGACGATCCGGTTGCGACCCAGACGGATTGGTTTCCGGCGGCGCCCGGAGGCGCGAGCTTCGGTACGCATCGTTTGGTTCAGGTTTCCGCCAATCGCATCGAATTTTCAGCAACGCTCGGCGCGAAATTCTTCTTCCTGGTCTTCCTGTTTGCGGGATTGGGCGTGCTCTGCTTTCAAGTCAATCGCATCCGCATCGGGCAGGCCTACCTCTTGTCGCAGGACTCGTTGGTTCCGATCCTCGTCGGTTCTATATTCGCGGTCGTCGGTAGCTGCATGTATTGGTTTGGAACCGCGCCGCGGGTATTCGATCAATCGCGGGCGACCTTCTGGCACGGCCGCAAAGAGCCGGCGATGTTGGATGCGGCCGGTCGGTCGGAGAAATCGACGCCACTGTCTTCGATTCACGCACTGCAGCTATTGACCGAGTACGTCTCGGGCAACAAGAACTCCTACTACAGCTACGAGCTGAACCTCGTGCTCGATGACGGCAGCCGGATCAACGTCGTGGATCACGGAAATCTCAAGCGGCTCCGCAGCGACACACAGACCCTCTCGCAATTCCTCGGCAAACCAGTCTGGGACGCGATTCGAAATGCACCCGCCTCAGGCCTTCAGGCCCTGAAGAGCCCTTCGCGAAGGCAGCTCACCAAATAGTCCGATCTCGCAGATGCCGTTCAACGGCAACCCCGGTTCGTTCTACAGCAGCTCCCCGAACAGTACGGGGAGATGGACGGCGAGATCATCGCCGGCGTTCAATACGTCGACGCGCGAGCCACTGCCGACCGGGAAGTCGAGCGGCCATTCGTCTTCACCCACGTCCGGTGTCGGGTCGAAGCGCACGAAACCCGTGACCGTGCCAGAACCGTCGTCTGCGGCGTCGAAGGTCGCGACGAATACGTCGTCCACGTAGAGGTCGTACGAACCCACAGCCACATCCCAGATTTCGACATCGAACGCCGTCTCGCAGTTCTCCTCGATTTCGAGCGCGGCCACGCCAGATCCAGTGTCGGTCGGCGTGAGCGGCGTATCGGTCGAGGACGGCGAGCACGCGTTCAGTCCGTCGATCTGGGCGATCATGGGCCCGGAGAACATCGGCGTCCCGTCGGTGAGCTGGACGAGAATTTCCTTGCGGCGCGGATCGAAGTCGAGCTGCTGCTTCTTGTGGTGTGGCTTGACCTTGCCCGAGCCGTTCCCGCGAATTGGCTTTGTTCGGAAGTCGGCCTTTGCATTACCCGCCGGGTTTGGGGTGAGTGTCGCGGCCAGCACACCATCGACGAGGACTTCGTAATCCTCGGCGGGTACGCGGCGCATCGAGATCGAGAGTTTACCGCGCCCGTTGGGACGCATGTCGTAGCGCGCGGCGACACTGCCCGAGGGGGAAGCGTCTCCGTCCGGTGCGAGATCGGTGACTTCTTTGATCTTGGTCTTCGGGCCGTCGTTTTGGGGCTCGCCGTAGAGCCAACCGCCGAGGATCTCGATCGACTCATCGGCAGCATCCGCGATTACGAGGAACTTGCCCCGGGGATCAGCCGGTGCCTCCGGGTCATCGGTCTTGGAGAGATTTTGGGTCACGTTGGCCGAACCGTTCGAACCGCTCGTGAAGCGCGTGAGTTCCGCAGAATCGGTCGTGCCCTCGTCATCTTTGGAGAGCAGCACGTACTCGGTATCCGCGTCGAGGCCTCGTGCGCGCAACTTCAACACGACCTTGGTTCCCTGTAGATGGGTACGGACGTCGGCACGCACTGCGCCGCCTCCACGGCCGTTTCCATTTCCGTTCCCGCTCAGGTCGGTCAGTCGGATCTGGATTTTCGACTCTTCCTTGGCGCCAGCCGTGAAGGGGAGCGTGATCAGCGCGAGAGCCAGTATCAGGATCTCCGCGCGAAAGCGGAAGGCGGGTCGAAGCATGGAGAATTCTCCTCGGATGGTGGAATTTCCTGTGTGCGTAACAGCTTGTATAGGATGCGAAATGTGAGACAAGGATCGTCCAGAAAGGGCTTCTTGATCCGTGAGTTACATCACAATTACTAAAGTAAAATCAGATAATGCTGTAGATGCTGCTCACTGCCGGCGAGAGCTGCCCGGTTGTGAGTTTTCGGTGGGGTTTGGCATGACCGGACGATCGATCATCCGCCACGGGAGCACACTCGTTCGATTGCTCCTCGGGGGTGATCTACGGTGAGATTTGTTCAACCGAGCGTTCGATTTTGCGCAGTGTCCTCTCCAGCATCTGTTGGTTGATCGGGTTGCGGGGTTCCACTTCGACCGCCCGGGCGAGCAGCTCCATCGCGCGCCCGTACTCGCCGAGCTTGGATCGGGTGGCGGCGGCGCTGCGGAGTAGTGCCGCGTCATCGGGGTCGAGTGCGAGGCCCGCCTCGTAGGCTTCCGCGGCTCCGGGGAGGTTCTGCTCGCCCTCGAGCGCCCGCCCCAATCCTCCCCAGGCGCCCACAGTCGGTTGGGCTCGAGCGCTCTGTTCGAATGCGATTCGCGCACCCTCGTAATCCCCCTGCTTGAGCAGGGCCCGACCGAATCGAACGCGTTGAATCGGGTGTTCGCGGTCGGCCCAACTGAGCGCTGCGAACATCGACTTTGCGGTGCGGTTCGCGCCCCAATGCTGTGATTGGTGGCGCACGAGTTCGCCGGCCTCGATCGCGAGACACACGGCCGCGATTGCCCACAGCGCGGTGGAGGGCCGGCTCCAGCGCGACTGTGGGCCGATGGCGGGCGGTCGCGGGTCGTCCCCGCTGTCTCGCAACAGTGCGCGCGCGACCTTGCCGTCGCGAAGTTTCCAGATGGCTCCATCGAGCATGAAGTGGTGGAGGTTGATGACCGCAAAGACCAGCGTGCTGAGGCCGGCCTCCCAGGTCAACGAAGTGCCCAACAACATCGGTGCGAAGAAGATGCCCGGCAGGATGATTGCGGCGTTGCCAGCGAGTGTCGTCTTGAGCAGGTACTTGCTCAAGCGAGTGCGGGCCGCGCTTCGCTTCGCGTAGTGGAATGTCACCCAGAGGTACTGCATCGAATGGGCGGCCGAAATCCAGATGGCCGCAAAGGCGAGCGATCGAACGGACCACGCCTGTGTCGCATCGAGCAGCGCGGGCACCGAAAACCAGAGTGCCTGGCAGAGAACCAGCGAGAGCACGGGAACGAGTTTGCGAAAGCTCGCACGCCGAGAGAGGATCGCGACGGCCCCAACCACGCAGAACAGATAGGCGGCTCCGCAGGCGAGGATCAGGGCGCCCGCAATGGCGTCGGGAATACCGAGCCGCAGCAGCACGGGATCGGTGTAGAGCGCACTGCGCGGCGGGGCGTTCACTCCGGTCGATCCCTCGATGTGCAGCGCGAGAAACGCGAGCAGGAAGGACAGTATGAAGGACGCGTACAGCAGGCGCTTTGCGAGCGGAGATACCTCGACCCCCGAGCGGCGCAGGAACATCAGGGAGATGCCGTAGTTCTGGCCCGCGAAGTGCCACGGGGCCCAGCTGAAATAGACGGTCACGATCGCCGCACCGACGTAGGGCTCGTACAATCCCGCTACGAAGATCGCCGCGCACAGCAGCGTTCCCCAGACAGCGAACAGCGCGTAGCGATTGCGCTCTTCGCGTTGCTCGTAGACGCGCAGCAGCGTGGCGCCGTAGTGCGGGCCGTTGACCAGGATTGCGATGATCCAGATGGGTGTGAACGTCCAGTCGGTCGCCACGGCACCACTCATCGCGAGCCAGAGAATTGGAACGCTCAAGAGATAGGCGCCACCCGCCCCGATCAACAGATCGGGGAATGGGCCTTCCAGCCAGCTGGGTCCGCGCAGCTTCGCGCCGGGCGCCTCCATTGCCATCGCGTACCCTCGCAGACGAAAATCACAGAAGGGCGTTACATTCGCGCTGAACCTACCACATTGGGCTGTTCGAGATGGCACCTAAATCGGTGTGCCCGCGGCCTCCGAATCAAGTTCATTCCGGAGCCTCGAGCCCGGGTGATGCTCATCGCGCGAGTCAGAGTCAGATGTCGCGTACGAGCAATTCGATCGGCGGTAGTTGGATGCGCTTGTCGCGAATCGCTTCCAGGAAGGCTTCGACCTGTGCGGCGGGTCCTTTGACTTCGAGCACGAGCTTCGTCGCGATCTGCGGAGCGGTCGCTTCGGAGGACGGCTCGACTGCCTTGGTTGCGATCGCATCGAGTGGCGCGGCGGCTTTTTTGGCTTTGCGGTCATGGCTCGTGGGTTTTTCGAGCGCGGGCTCGGTGGGGCCGGTAATGGCGAGTTCATTGGCAATTGCGGATTCATCCAAGGGGGGAATGTTTTCGGCGAGATCGAGGTCGAGGTTCCGAACCTCTACGTTCTGCGCGCGGAGATCGAGCGTGTCGGAACCCGCTTCATCGATTTCGACCGTTCCATCCGCGGTCACGGCGCGTGGCGCTGCAGAACTCGGCGCGGAAGCGTTCGTGAGCAGGTCGTCCTCGGTGTCGAAACCGAGCATCGTTCGGCCCGCGCCGTCCTCGAGCGCGGACAGGCCGAACTCCTTGAGCTCGGACGCAAAGCGAACGTTCTTTCCGCGCGTGAGCGGCTTCGCGGCCTGGCCGAATTCGACCCGGAGCGTCCCGATCTGAATTGCGTTGCCGTGTTGGAGGGCGTGCTCCTTGATCGACTTTCCATCCACGATCGTGCCGAGGCCCGTATTCAGGTCCTCCAACACGCAAACCTCGCCTCGGCGCCGAAACAGCGCGTGCTCGCGCGAGACTTCGGGATCCGCGACAACGATGTCCTGGCTGTCGTTTCTGCCCACGGAGATGTCCAGGGTGTCCCAGACGATCACCTGCTTCTCACCGGTTCCTATCTGGATCACCAGGTAGGAGGTGGGCTTTTGGCGTTTTTCGGCGCCCATGGGCCTATTTTCGGGTGTTCGGGGCCGCTGCTTGAACGATCGCGGGGCGCGCTCAGCCCCCGCTGTCTTCGAGCCAGGACGAGAGTGGCCCGCTGCGCCGGGCCGCGAACCGGGCCTGGACCCAGCGCGCCCCGTGGATGGCCAGACAACCCACGGTCCAAAGTGCGACCGCCGCGAGGCCGAGATCGGGTCGGCCGCAGATTGTGGCCGCGCCGAGCAGGATCAGGTTGGGGTTGCGGCGCGAACTGATCAACCGAAAGCGCGAGTCCCAACGCTGCCAGGTGTGAATGCGCACACCGAAAGTCGCGATGAAACGCCACTCCTGCAACTTCAGCGCGATGTACCCCGCGAAGACCGCGATCCCCGCCGCGTCCCACCAGCCCGGTACGGGATCGAGTGTGATGCCGGCTCCCCACCACCAGGCGATCCACCACAATGGAGGGTGAATCATGTCGATGAGGTGGTCGAAGTAGTTCCCGAAGCGACTCGAGGTCTGGGTGACCCGAGCGAGTTTGCCATCGACCGTATCGAGAAATGACATCGCAAAACCCAGGACCAGCCCGAGTGCGAACTGGCCCGTTGCGAACAGATAGAGCACGACGAATACCAGCAGCAGACTCAGTGCCGTCACCGTGTTGGGTTTGATGCCGAGTCTCGCAGCAAACTGTGTTGCGTAGAATGCGGGCCGCGGAAAGACGTACTTCGTGACGATGTCCGTCACGCCCTTGTAGGAGAGTTCGAAGGTGCGCGTCTCGATCTCGTCGCGCGTCGCCGCGTTGATCGGGCGGATCAGCGGGTGGCTGCGCTTGCGAACCTGGTCTTCGAAGACGGTCGGCGGGTTTGCGGCATCGATCAGCTCGACACCCTGCGGCAGGTCTTGCTCGGAACGCGGCTCGCCAAGAATCAGCGCGCGCCAGCGATCGACCTCACTCGCCGCGCAGCACACGGCCACCGGTTGCACACGTCCGGAATCCCGCCACTCGACGATCGCGTGATTCGGAGAGGCGAGGATGAGCTTGACCGCCGAGCGATCGAAGAAGTAGTCGAGGCGAAAGATCGCAACGGAGTCGTCTTGCGCGGAACCCTCACCACCTGAGGAAGAGGGTTCGATCGCCTGCCGATGCAGCAGTTCCGCGAGCAGCACCGCCACGTCGCGCCCCCAGATCTTCTGCTGGCATTCGCCGACAAGCTGGTAGGTGATCCTCGCATCGGGTCTGATTCGAGGTTCTTCCGAGATCATCGCACTCCCCCGTACGCCGTCTCATAGCAGACGTACGAGGCCCAGACCCCGGATTTTGTGCGCTCGCGCGAATTGCGCGATCAGGCCTCGCGTGGGCTGACCACGCGCGGATGCCACCGCAGGCCGCAGCGGTCTGCGGTGGCAATCAGCGACATCGAGCGGGCGCTCGGTTCGAGAAGAATGCCCTCAACCCATTACGCGGCGCGGCAGAGATCGCCGTGCGGTGAACCTCTCAGTAGGTTGATGAATTCGCGCCCGCCGACGTAGATCAGATCGCGGTGATCGCCGCCTTCGAAGTAGACGCATGCGAGCCTGCGGAGCCGATCGTCGTAGACGGTTTCGATTCCATAGGCCTCCCCGAGTGGCGGCACTGCGCCGACCGTGCAATCGGGGAAGACGTCTGCGATTTCGGCTTCGCTCGCGAGTTCGAGTTTACGATGGAGTTGGCGTCCGAGTTTCTTCAAGTCGACCCGATACGAAGCGGGGACGACCGCGGCCACATAACCCTTCTCGTCTTCGAGCAACACCGTCTTGGCGAGTTGATCTTCCCAGATGAACGCGACGTCGGCGGTCTCCTCGCTGGTGCGCGAGTAGGGATGTTGCAGGGTCTCGTAACTCACACCGTTGGTTTCGAGATACCACTGGACAGTTTTTGCGATGCTCATTTTCTCACCCTCCGAGCGTCACCGAACGAGGACGCGGGAAGGAGAGGGAGCGGAACGACGGTATCCGGCAGCAGAGGAGCCGAGATCGACAATCACCTAAGCAGACGGTTTGGAGGCCCCGTCGATTCTGCGCCCTCGCCGACGACGTGTCCTCGCCGGTTTGGGCAATGGTCCCCTTAACTGTGCACTACTAGAGGGTTTTGGACAAGGAAAATCTGGGCTGTGCGGGGATTTCTGGTGGCCACTGAGCTCGAGCCCTGCGGGGAGCCGCGCACGCGCCAAACCGCGCCAGGGCCGGAGGAACGGGGGATCGCCAAAGGGCGAATCGCGGCTCCGTTAGTGGGGCTGTGCGGTGGAAGCTGCGTGCACCGCGCTCTGTGTTTCGGGTTCGCGGTTGTCGCCCACAAACTGCACGATTCCGAACGCGGCGAATGTGCGGATGACGAGATAGGCCGGATCGATCTCGAACCAACGCACCGCGAAGTTCGGTGCCATGCCGGCTTTGTGGTGATTGTTCTGGAAGAGTTCCCCGAGCGTCAGGAAATCGAAGGGCAGGGTGTTTCGCGAAAGATCGTTGGTGTCGAAATTCCGGTAGCCGTATTTGTGCCCACACCAGTTGACGATGGCGCCGTGGATCGGCCCCATCAGAAAGTGGAACGGCAGCAGTGCGAAGTAGATCAGGCTCGGTGCGAACGCGACGTAGAAGAGTGTGTAGGCCGCGCCGAACGCGAGTCGGACGGACCAGAAGTTTCCGATCCGGTCGATCAGGTCCCACTCCGGGTAACCGCCCGCAAAGCGGGCTTCCGGCTCCACGCGGTGGCGGACGAGATCGGTGTAGCGGTTCTTGGTGTGGAGCATCATCGCGAAGGGGTTCGTTTGGAAGTACGGCGAGTGCGGATCCTTCGCGGTGTCGCTGAAAGCGTGGTGCTCGCGGTGCAGGATCGCGTAGCCCCGCGGCGACAAGAAGGACGCCCCCTGCGTGAGCCAGGTCGCGAAGTAGAAAATGCGCTCCCAGCGGTGATTCATCGTGAATTGGCGGTGGGCGCCATAGCGGTGCAGAAAGAAGGTCTGGAAGAAGATCGACAGCAGCCAGTGGGCGATGAAGAAGAGTGCGATCGTGAGCATCTCGGTTCCGCCTCGATTCGGGTTGGGGTTCACGCGACGTGGGCTCCCCCAGCCGCGCATCAATCGGAAGCTATCTGCCGGATCGGCCGGTTTCCGCAGGGTTTCGTAATAGTTGTGTGATACCCGCTGGAGGCCCGATCCAGCCCGGCCGAGCGCTCCCGGGAAGACCGGGGCGCGCAAACGGCTGCGCGCTGCCCGCCTGCGCGGATCGATGGGGCCGGGGAGCGGCGGTCGGTACAATTGGCGCCGTGCTGAATCTCGCCTCGACGACCGACCCGGCCTGGATCGAAAACGCGCTCTCGGACCTCGACGAGCTGCTGCTCGACCACGCGCACTGCGAGCGGAAGGCCGCGGGCATGGCTCTGCGCCTGATGTTCCGTTACCCCGACCAGGCGTTTCTGCACGACCCGCTTTCCCGGCTCGCGCGCGAAGAGCTCGCCCATTACGAAGAGGTGCTGCGCGCGATGGCCGCGCGCGGGGGGGCGATGCGCCGCCAACGTCCGAGCCCGTATGCGGGCCAGCTCTACCAATGCGTGCGAAGTGCGGAGCCCGAACGTCTGGTCGACACGCTGCTCGTGTGTGCGCTGATCGAGGCGCGCAGTTGCGAGCGATTCAAGATACTCGCGGACGCGGTCGGCGACCCGAAGCTGAGCGCGCTCTACAACGGACTGCTCGCAAGCGAGGCCCGGCACCACGGTTCCTATCTGGATCTGGCCATCCAGGCGAGCGACGAGGGCTCTGCACGCGCGAGGTTGCTCGAACTCGCGAAACTCGAAGCGGAGATCATTGCCGACCCGACGCCGATGGTGCGTATGCACGCTTGACGCAAGAAGGAGGCGAATGAACATCGCGACCAAAGGGATCGGAACCCCATCGCCGGGGAGACGGCGCTATCTTTCGAACTCGGCTGCGCGAATGCGGAGCCGAGAGAATTTTTCTTTGACGGGATCCACTGGGTCCGAAAAGAGCCCACGCGTGTGACGCGCTTTCTCGCACTGACCCTCGGACTTGCGATCGCAGCCGCTGCCCTCTACATGCTCGTCTCGAGCGGGCCACCGCCACCCGTAGCCTCGGAGTCGCCCAGTGCGGAAATCGACGCCGCTTCGCGCGCAAAGCTCGAGCGCGTTCTCGAACAGGCCGAAACCCAAGGGGAAGACTGAGGCGTGGGTGCGCTTCGCGACCGCAAGGCTTTCGAAGCCGAAGAACGCGAGCGCCTCGCGCCGTACGCGGCCAAGAGCGCCGAATCGCGGGGTCGCGTCGTCGAAGAGCCCGAGGCCGCCTACCGGACCGCCTATCAGCGCGACCGCGACCGCATCGTTCATTCGGCGGCGTTTCGTCGACTGGAGTACAAGACCCAGGTTTTCGTCTATCACGAAGGCGATCACTATCGAAACCGCCTGACCCACACCCTGGAGGGTTCGCAGATCGCGCGAACGATCGCGCGTGCGCTGCGGCTCAACGAAGAACTGACGGAAGCCGTGATCCTCGCCCACGATCTCGGCCACACGCCATTCGGTCACGCGGGCGAGCGCGTGCTGGCAGATCTGATGCGCGACGACGGGGGATTCGACCATAACCGCCAGAGCCTGCGGATCGTCGATCTGCTGGAAGAGCGCTATCCGGGATTTCGCGGCTTGAACCTCTGCTACGAGACCCGCGAGGGCATCTTGAAGCACGGCTGCGATTGGCCGCACCCGGTTCCGATTCCCGATGTCGATGCCCAGCCCAGCCTCGAAGCCCAGGTGGCCGACTTCTCGGACGAGATCGCGTACACGGTTCACGATCTGGACGACGGGCTGCGGTCCGGCTTGTTGAATCAGGCCGATCTGAAGTGCGTGCGGCTCTGGAACGAGACCCACCAGCGGATACTCGACGAACTCGGTGCCGCACCCCCTCGCGTGCTCCGCGCCCAGACGATTCGCGCGCTCGTGGATCGGCTCGTGACCGAACTCGTCGAGTACTCGGCGGCGAGGATCGAGGCGTCGGCGGTCGCTTCGATCGGGGAGGTCCGGCGCGTACCGGACCGCATCATCGGGTTCGCGCCGGAAATCGATGAAGCCCGGTTGGAGCTCAAGCGCTTCCTCTACCAGAAACTCTACGAGCACCCGCGGGTCGCTGAGGCCAGCGATCTCGCTGCGGAAGCAATCCGCGACCTGTTTGCGACCTATCGGGCCGCCCCGGGCTTGCTGCCGGAGCACGTCCGCGCGAGGATCGAGCTGGATGGAGAGGCCCGGGCCGTGGCGGATTATGTGGCCGGGATGACGGATCGATTCGCTCTGGGAGAGCGAGAGAGGCTGAAGTAGTCTAGACAGGATGCTGAAAAACTCCTCCCGTCGCCCAGCACGGATCTTCAGGCCGAGTTCTGCGTTGCGAAACCTCGCCGTAGCGCCGCTATGGCTGCGTTTTCGCGCCTTGAACTCGCCCCGAATCTCCGCGCTGGGCTCGGTCCGGAGTTTTCCAGCAACCTGCTAGGGATCAGGCTGGAGGCCCCGCGGCATCTGGAGCCGCGAGCGGGGGGAATCATGATGCTGGCGGCTCGGCTCGAGGGCCCGCATCCTTACCCACTTCCTGGGGTTTTCGGGCTTCTTGCAGAAGATCGGAATCCCATTCGACCCGAACGGGTATTGACGGAGAGTTCGCGATGAGTTCCGCGAAGGACATCGGCCTGCCGGAGGCGTTGGAACGGGCGGCCGCCGCGCTGCCCGGCGACGCGGATGAGATCCGTCCCGCCAACGGCGATCCGTTTGCGCTGCTGTCGCTGTTGGACGTCGAGGCGTCGCAGCGCGTGATGGAGTGGCTGCTCGCCAACGAACCGGTCGCGGGCAGCGAACTCGTCGAAGCCTGGGCGGACGCGGGTGGAGACGCGGCCGCACTGATCGCGCGGACCGACGGATCTGGCTTTCCCAAGGAGGCGCGCAAGGCCCTGCGCCGGGCCCACCACCGCATGCGCTCGCGGGGAGAGTCGATCCCCGAGCCCGCTCCGCAGCCGATCGTCGCAACCCTGCCCAAGGTGGTCGACGAGATCGCGGTTTCGCTGGTTTCGGGTCTGGATCCGCGCGGTACGCGGATGGCCTACATCGTCGAAAACGACCCCTCTGGCGGCGCACGATTGTTCGCGGTGGCACTCGACGAGGCGCGCGGCGTTCGGGAACTCGAGGTTTTCAGCGCGGGGCGGAGCAAGATCAAGACGTTCATCCGGGAGTGCACCCAGCGCGAAGAATATCCGGCCATCGAGGCGCCACTCGAAGCCATCCAGGCGCTGATCGCGCGGTCGGCGGTCGCGCAACCGACGGACTCGCCGGCGCCGCGGAGTTTCGTAGAGTGGCGCTCGCACATCGCCGATCCGGCCGAGGGTTCCTCGACGCCGGGCGAATTGGCGCGCGCCGCATTGGCGGCGGGTGGCGAGCTGGAAGCCGGGGACCTGGGGCGAGCGGTGGTGTTGGTGCGCGATCAATCGATCGGTCCGTGGCCACCGCCGAACGAAACGCTGTCCGAAATCGTCCAACGCCTGGATGATGTGGCGGAGGGAGTGGTCGTGGTCTCTGCAGCCGCAAAACAAGAGCAGATCGATCGTGAACTCGATGAAGCGGTGGAGCGGGTTTTCGATGCCGGGTTTGCGACTTGCACCGCAAATCGTTTCGAGGAGACTGCGTACATCTTCTGGCGCGCTGATGCGTCGGAGGATGCGCGCGCGTGTTTGGCAGCCGCGAACGCGTTTCGCGGTTCGAAGTCGGAGTTTCGGGAACTCGGGCGTGCGATGCTCGAGGTCGTACTGGCTCCGGCGCTGAAAGCGATGGACCGACCCCCCGAGAAGGCGGAGAGCAGCGATGAGCCCTCGACGGTGAGTCCCTAGGATGCTGCTCGCCCGCGGAAAAATCTGGCGCGTCAGGTGGGTAAAGGGTACCGGCATGGTCGGGCTCGATATCGCGAAGACCGCATTGAATGAAGGCAGTTCCGAATTGAAGGAGCTGAAGATCGATGTCCCGCTCGCGAAGTGGGGCCTCGTAGTCAAGAACGTGCAATCGGACCGGAAGTTGCTGGGTGGCGTGCTGCTGGATTTCGCCAAGCACAAAGAGCGAGTTAGCGCAGCGATGGCAAACGACCGGCTTTACATGGAGCTGCAACGCGTGGTCATGGACGCGACGCTGGCGCTGGTGGAAGCCGGAGCGCTGACGCTCACGCCGCCGAAACCCTCAGCGGGCTGAGCCCGCGGGCTCTGGATCGGCGCACGACACGAGCGTCGCCCCAATGGGGCGATGCCAAATGGAGATCAAATGATGAGACGCCGATTCGGGCGAGGACGCAAGACCAACCCGGGAAAGTCGAAGACCGCGGCGATCGACGCAGCGCGGTCCTTCGAGCGCATTACGGCGGAGAAGATCGTCGCCGCAGAGTCGCTTTCTCCGATCAGCAGCGACGAGATCCCGGATCATTTCGCGGCCGTCGCAGAGGGTGAATCCGAGCGGGGCGGGCGGTTGGTGGTCGCGTTCGCGCCGCGCCACGGGGGAGATGCCGCACTCGCGGGGCTCGCCCACGCCAAGTCGCTCGCCGGAGACGGCGAATTCGATGGAGAGGTGATCGCGGTCTGCCCCCAGTGGTCGATCGCAGCGCGGCAACGCCTCGCAATTCTCTCACCACAGGGGATAAATTTCCGCGCAGTGGCGGCTTCATCGCTATCGGATGCTGAGAATCTGGTTGAAGTGCTTCCGGGCGATTCGGCTTTCTCGGTGCCCGCGCGACAGGTTGCGAATCGCGTGGAGGGAGCCCAGAGGGATCTCTTCCTGCGCGCCCTCGCGACCCTCGAGGGGTTGGCGGCAAAAC
>JAFDAW010000222.1 GCA_019313605.1 Deltaproteobacteria bacterium | reverse complement strand
TGGATGATGTCCTTGGTGGAACTGAGCAAACCGCCTGGCGTATCGAGTTCGATCAGCAGCGCTTCAGCACCGTCGGATTCGCTCTGTCGGATCGCGCCCTGGAGGTAGTCGGAGGATGCCGGATTGATCGAGCCGTCGATCGTGATGATATTGATGTGACCTGCCGCGGCGCTGCCCGCGAACCACCCGAGCAGTGCGAGCGAGATCGTTGCACTACGCAGCGAGCGAGCCAAAGCGCGCCCAATCATTCGCGTCCACCTCTTGTTTTTGCAACCCGGTCGAGCAGCTGTGCGGCAACGTCTCTCTTGGGCAGAGTCGGAAGTTCTTCGATCTGTCCATCGGGCCAGACGAAGACCACGGTATTGTCGTCGGCGTCGAAGCCCGATGTCTCGGAGCTGATGTTGTTTGCGATCAGGAGGTCGCAGCCCTTGCGAGCGATCTTCCGCTGCGCGGAGGCCATCAGGTCGTGACTCTCCGCCGCAAACCCGATCACGCTGCGATTGCCTTTTCGCGCGCACAGTTCCGCGAGGATATCCGGGTTGCGGGTCAACTCGAGCGTCAAGCCCGCGTCCTCGGCGAGATCCTCTTTCTTGATCTTCAACTCGGAAGGCCGGGCGGCGCGAAAGTCGGCAACGGCCGCAGCCATCACAGTGATGGTCGCTGCCTCGAATTCGGCGAGTACCGCATCGCGCATCTCGAGCGCGGTCTGAACGTCGATCCGGCGAACACCCGCTGGCGTGGCGAGCGGCGTCGGCCCCGCGACCAGGACGACATCGGCGCCGCGCAGCGCCGCCTCTGCGGCGACCGCAAAACCCATCTTGCCCGAAGACCGATTGCCGAGGAATCGAACGCTGTCGATCGGTTCGCGCGTTCCGCCAGCACTGACCAGAACCACGTCACCGGCCAGATCGCGAGATCCGAGCAACAACCCGGCCTCTGCTGCGATCGCCTCGGGTTGCGACATGCGTCCCGCGCCCTCCCAACCACATGCGAGCTCTCCGACCTCGGGGCCGATCGCGAGAACGCCGCGCTGACGAAGAGTCTCCATGTTGCTGCGCGTGGCCGGGTGCTCCCACATGTTCACGTTCATCGCGGGCGCCACGAGAATCGGCGCTCGAGTCGCGAGCAGTACCGCGGAAACGAGGTTATCCGCAAATCCGCCGCTCAGCTTTGCGAGGGTATTGGCCGTCGCGGGAGCCAGGATCACGAGTTCCGCCCAGTCGGCCAGCGAAATGTGGTCGATCTCTCCCTCCTGGGAGGCGTCGAAGAGGTCCGTCCGCACCGGATGACCGGTGAGCGTCTGCAAAACCAGCGGAGAGACGAACTCCTCGGCTGCCGGTGTCATCGCACAGCGGACGCAAGCGCCCGCCCGGCGCAGGATCCGGATCAGCTCCGGAACCTTGTACGCCGCGATACCACCAGTGACTGCGACCAGAATACGCCGCTGTTCCATGGGCAAGGCCTTGGGAATTCCCTTTATCTGGTGCGAGGTTAACGGAACCCAGCCAAAGCAACAACGAAGCTGGGAGAGGACTTGGAGCCGTCTTGGACTGCGGGTTCAGGCAGGCTTCACCCGCCCGAGTCTCTCGTGAAGCTTCTTGGCGACGATCTCGGGGACGAATGCATCCACGGTACGACCGAGACGGACGAGTTCTTTGAGCCGAGAGGAACTGACGTAGAGGTACTTCTGGCTGGCCATCATGAATACCGTCTCGACTTCGGGATAGAGATGCTTGTTCATCAACGCCATCTCGAATTCGTACTCGAAGTCTGACATCGCCCTCAAGCCGCGGATGATGACCTTGGCGCCGATCTCCATCGCGAAGTCGACCGTCAAGTTGTCGAAGGCGGTCACTTCGATTCGCGGCTCATCGCCGAACACCGACCGCAGCATCGCGATCCGCTCGTCCTTGCTGAAGGTGCCCTCTTTCTCGATGTTGAAGGCCACCGCGAGGAAGAGCCGATCGAAGATTCCGAGCGCCCGCTCCACGATGTCCAGATGACCGTTGGTCAGCGGATCGAAGCTGGCCGGAAATACGGCCACTTTTTCCCGGATCTCTCGATTCGCCATTCGACCTTCCGACCCTAATCGGTCTGCCCGGCGATGAACCGAGACACGTCCGTGTCGCCATAGCGGCGCTCATCGTGCGCGGACAGTCCTTCCGCGTGGGGGGAAGGATGACGCCGGTCGCGCTCGAGCACCACCATAGCGCCCGGAGCCAGGATCGCGGAGGCGATCAGGGCCTCGAAGGCCCGCGCGGGCTCCTCGGACGCATACGGCGGGTCGATCAGCACGAGGTCGAAGCGCTCCTCCGCACGCCCAAGGCGACGAACGGCCACCGGCACATCTCCGGCAACGACCGAAGCGATCGAATCGATTCCGAGTTCTGCCAGGTTCGCCCGCAACACCCCCAGGGTCCGAGCCTCCTGCTCCACAAAGGTCGCTTCCACCGCACCGCGAGAGATCGCCTCGATTCCGAGCGCGCCACTACCCGCGTAGAGGTCGAGCACGCGAACGCCCTCCAGATCTCCGAGGCGGCCGAAGAGAGACTCACGAACCCGGTCGGATGTCGGCCGAACCTCGCCTGGGGGAACCCGAAAGCGTCGGCCGGATAGAACCCCGCCGATCACACGAAGGCGATGATCCGCGCCACGCACGTCAAAATCTCGAGGAGCAAAACAATCGACCAACACATTTAATTGACCCAAACTCAGGGAAAACACCGAGTGCTGCTCCGTACTTCAGTTGCAACTTAGGTAAAAACACTAGTCTCGGTATCCATTTCTACGCAGTCCCGATCGCCCGTCGGTAAAATTGAATGGCCGTTCAATTCAACCGCACCGACAATTAATCGCGTCGCACGATTTTCCGTCGAAAACACGGTCACTCCCTCTTGCTGCCGCTCTTTTTCGTGTCTACACTGCTTTGTCTCGCAGGTGACGCGATTTTGTGATTTCAACCTGCGGATACTCAAAACCAACGCGCTTCTCTCGGTCTCAGTCGAAAACAAGGTACAAAAAGGAAACGAGCAACAAAAACGCCGACTGCGACCAGACCACGAGAGTTACAGCTACTGCCTGACCAAGCACGGCCGCGGCTGTAAGGCGCAAATCAGGAGAACCAAGGAAATGGCAACAGCTGCAGTTGGACGCCTCAAGCGGAAGCTTCCCGATAGACTCGCAACCGTTCGAGGAGATCGTTCGCAGCGACAGTTCGCGCGTGATCTCGGCGTATTTCAGCAAAACGTCAACCGTTACGAGAGTGGGACGACTCCCCACACCGACTTCCTGATCACGCTGGCGCTCAAGGAGAACATTTCGATCGACTGGCTTCTCCTGGGCAAGGGTAAAATGCGCAAGGGCCGCTAGTCGGTCTGAGACCAGCTCGAAAAGGGGGCTCGGCCGAGCGGCCGAGCCCCTCTTCATACCACCCCGCGCCGCAACGCCTTTTGCACATCGCAGATCGCGGCCCTCAATTGCTGGCCTTTCCCGTAGCTAAATGGGAAAACAAATACCCACAACCGCCTCCGCCCGGGGCTTCCTCTGCTCGAATTCCATAGGCAACCGGCACCGTAGTCGCCCGGTTTTCAAAGCGTCGGCGGATCTATTTCCCTGCGAGGCACGCTTCTTGCTCAACTGAGGCTTGATTCGCAATGGAGCGAATCCACGTGGAGAGTTCAGGTGTACGCACTCGCAATCGCCACATTGGCCCTTTCGGCAGCAGATCACTGGACCACCTACGTGTGTCTACGCAACCCCGTTTCGGGGTGGCTCGTCGCGGAGGCCAATCCGATCTCAGAGTGGCTCTTCCAGGCCGTTGGGCTCATTCCAGGGCTCCTCGTCGACAGCGCGGTGACGGTTGCCGCGGTCGCCTTCCTCCTAACGACGCGCCGCGTGCCCAACTTCGTCAAGAAGGGCTTCCTCACTCTCGTGGTCGTCGCCACGGGTTACGCGGTCATCAACAACTACAGGGCGATCGAAGCGCTCGGCATCTCGCCCCTGGGCCTCGGGTAACCCCATGACCCGCCAATTTTTTGCATCGCTATTCTGCCTCGCCATCGGAGTGCTCTCCTGCGGACACTTCTCGCTGCCCCTCTCTGACGAACTGCCGGCGGTGTCCCTCGCGTCGTCCGCGCAGGTGCCCCTTGCCTCGGCAACGCTCGGCGTCGAAGCGGACACGGCCGATCCGATGCTCGATCGCGCAATCCGATATCTGGAAGAGCGCCGCTCCGGGCTCAGCGAAGCGGAAATCATCGCGGTCGCCACCACAATCGTACGCGAGGCCAAGATTCACGGAATCGATCCAAATCTCGTGCTGGCGGTGATCCACATCGAAAGCCGTGGCAACACCTTTGCGCTCTCACCCGTCGGCGCCATGGGCATGATGCAGATCATGCCCCCGACCGGTGAAGAACTCGCAGCGAAGCTCGATATTCCCTGGCGCGGGGCGCAGACGCTCTTCGATCCGCAGGTCAACGTTCGGATGGGCGTCACCTACCTCAAGCAACTCGAAAGTCGCTACGGGAGCATGAAGACCGCGCTCGCGGCCTACAACTGGGGGCCGGGCCGCATCGATTCGAAGATCCGACGCGGCGTCGCGGTGCCCGCCAGCTATTCCGGCTCTGTGCTCGCCACCTACCGGGCGCCCTGATCGCGAGCTGGAACCGCCGCAATCCGGCTCTGCGTCAATTCCGATGCAAATCGATCCACCGCCGCCATCGCCGCTTCATCGCTGCCGGTAAACCCATTGACGAGAATCGAGAAGACGAGCGGCCGACCATCGGCTGACAACGCGTAACCCGAAAGCGCGGTGATCCGCGAGAGCAGGCCCGTCTTCGCCCGCACCCGATCCGCTGCGCCCTCCGTTCGGTTTTCCAATGTCCCGTCCGCCGCGGCGATGGGCAGCGCGGC
>JAFDAW010000221.1 GCA_019313605.1 Deltaproteobacteria bacterium | reverse complement strand
CTCCGCCTGGACCGCGATGACCTGCTGCGGCTGATGGAGGAGTTGCCGGCGATCGCGATCGGGATCTGCCAGAACCTCTCGCGGCGGGTCAGCGAGCTCACGGAGCGCGTTCGAGCGTAATCGAGGCTGGCCGCGGCCGCGGTTCGGGCAGAGCGGGAGGTACCGCTCTCAGGCTGAGCTTGATCTCGGGAGCCGAACGGCCGACAATGAGGCTTGAGATCCGGATTGGATCGGAGGGCAGGGGATGCAGTCGACCATCGGGCACCGGCGTGCTGAGAGCCATCGGAAATCGCGCCGCAACGGCATGACGCGGCTACTCGCTACCGCGAGCGCGCTCGCAATGCTGGCCGCCGCTTCTCCCGCCGCCGCCGACGAGGAATACGACGAAACCTACACCGGTCACCCCCTTCGCATCGTCTCCTATGTCCTGCATCCGATTGGCGTGATTCTCGATACCTTGATCTTCAAGCCCTTCCACTGGATCGGCAGCCACGAACCGATCAAGACGCTGGTGGGTCAAAAGGACTGATCCTCCGCACAACCGCCCCATCATCCCGACGAAAGATTGCTTGTACCGGCAGCCAGCCATTGGTATGGTTGTTGCATGTTGCTGCCCCCTAATTCTGCTTCTCGTGACGGACTCCCACCGCAGCCACCGAAACGCTTGGGGTGGACCTCCTCCTGATGCCCCACTTCAACTTCACTCGGGCGCTCGCGATCGCGGCGGGCGGCATCCTGGTAGCGGGTTTGTCCAGCGCCGAGGGGTCGCCCGGCCTTCGCGTTTCCGGCATGACGTTCGTCGGCAGCCGTGGAGACCAGAGTGAACTGGTGGTGCGTTCCGACACCGCCTTCTTTCACCCGGACTCGGGTCTGGCAGATCTGGAGGTCGTGCGGGCGCGGGTTTCGGATGCCGAGAAGGGCGAGAGCTTCCAGATGCAATGTGATCGAGCCGAGCTCGACGTCGAGACGAACGATTTTACCGCGACCGGGAACGTGAAGGGTCTCACCGGAGATGGGCAGCGCTACAGCGCGCCCTGGGTTCGCTACGAGCACGCCTCGTCGACACTTTCGACGGACGCACCGGTCACGATGGTCGACAGCGGAGGAACCTTTCGCGGGGATGGCTTTCGTTACCACATCGAAGAGCGTCGTTTCGAACTGCTCGGAAACGTCGTGATGGAGCAGACGCCGTGAGCCACTGGATCTCCTGCCTCGGTCTGGTTGGGGAAGCCTTCGTCTTCCCTTTGCGGCGTCGCTCGATCCCCTTCGGGATCGTGCTCCTGGCGGTTGCGTTGTCGCTGCCTGCATTGGAACCCGCCGGCGCAGATGACATGTCGGGTGCAGAATCCGAAGCCGCTCGGATTCGTGTCGGCGTAGCACCCTTTCAAGTGGCGGCTCCGTTGGGTGTCGAGGTTCCCGATTACGCGACGCTCCTCGCCGATCTGCTCGGAACCCGCGGAGTCGGGCACATCGTCGGCCCCGGCGAGCTGGGGGCTCCGGCGAGCGCCGACGTCGACGCGAGCACGGTGCGGTCGTTGGCCGAGGAGGCTGCGGTCGACGGTGTCGTGGTCGGTCGAACCACCCAGCTCGGAAGTCGATTCAGCGTCGACGTGCGACTGCTCTCGGCGGATTCCGGAGAAGTGGTCGACACCTACATCGCCGAGATCCCGCGCAGTGACCAGACGACGTCGGCGGTCGCAGGCCTGGCCGACCAGGTGATCGCCGGACTCCTCGCCCTCGTGGCTCCCTCGGACGACCCGGTCGCGCCCATCGCCGGTGACGCCGTGAGATCGCCGGCGAGTCCGCGCGCCTTCGACGGCTCGGCACCGATTTCGATCAAGTCGCAATCCCTCGAGGCTGCGGAGGTCAACGGGGGCCGCAGGCTCGTGTTCAGCGGCGACGTCAATGTCGTCCAGAATGACATCACGATGACCTCGGATCGATTGACGGCCGACTACCCGAAGGGGGCGAGTGAGCCCACCCGGCTGATCGCGCAGGGTGCCGTCCGAGTCATTCTGGGCGGCCAGGAAGCGCGCTGCGATAACGGAACGTTTCAGCGCGCCGAGGAGTTGCTGACCTGCTGCGGCAACGCGGAACTCCGGGACGGCTCGAGTCGGGTGCGGGGCAAGTGCATCGAGTTCAATCTGGGCGACCAGACGGTTCGCGTCGAGGACGCCACCGTGAACATCATCCCCGCGTCGAACGACAGCGGCGTCGGCGAGTCGGGGGGGCACTAGCCGTGAGCACGCTGACCGGAATGGCGCTGACCAAACGCTACGGCCAGCGAGACGTGGTTCGGTCGGTTGATCTGGAGGTGAAGCCCGCTGAGGTCGTGGGGCTGCTGGGGCCGAACGGTGCTGGCAAGACCACCACTTTCAACATGGTGGCGGGCGGTGTGAAACCCTCTTCGGGCGAGGTCCTCCTCGGCGATACGCAGATTACGGACTTGCCGATGTACCGCCGGGCGCGCCTCGGCATTACGTATCTTCCGCAGGAACCCTCGATTTTTAGAAAGCTTTCCGTCGCCGACAACGTCAACGCCATTCTCGAAACCGTGGAACCCAACCGAACGGTTCGGCGAGAAAGGCTGCGAGAGCTTTTGGCGGAACTCAGTCTGACCGAAAAGGCTGATTTAAGGGGAGACACGCTTTCCGGCGGCGAAAGACGCCGTGTGGAGATTACGCGGGCTCTGGTGCTCGATCCGAAATTCATGCTGCTCGACGAACCGTTTGCGGGGATCGACCCGATCGCGGTCATCGACATCCAGAAGATCATCGAGCAACTCAAGGGCAAGGGGATCGGAATCATCATCACGGACCACAATGTCCGCGAGACGCTGTCGATTTGCGATCACGCCTACATCATCAAGGACGGAGAAATCATCCGGAAGGGGACACCCGAGGAGATCGCAGCGGACGATCAGGTCCGGCAGATCTATCTCGGAGAGAACTTCCAGCTTTGAGAACTTCAATTTTCGGGATTCCTGCGCGGACAGCGCGCGTGAATCGCCGAGCGGAATGAGCGAATGGCCATCGAGCTGAAACAGCAATTGCGCCTGACCCAGCAGCTGGTGATGACACCCCAGCTGCAGCAGGCCATCAAGCTGCTCCAGCTGAATCGGCTCGAACTCGTGGGCCTCGTCCAGCAGGAACTCGAGGAGAACCCGGTTCTCGAGGAGTTCGTCGAGGTCGATGACGACGGCGAGGCTCCGGCCGAGGAATACGAGCCGGTGGCCGAAGTGGAGCCGGCTCCGGTCGAAGTGTCTCCCGCCGACGAGGTGGCCGCAGCGGATCTGCAGAAGACAAGTGAAGAGCTCACGGACGCCGAGAAGATTGCGGACCTGGAGTGGCAGGATTATCTCAACTCGAATCCACAGACGTCACAGGTTTCCGGCGGTGAGGACGACCGCCCCTCGATCGATGCCACACTTACCCGCCGCGATACGCTGAGCGAGCACCTCGCGTGGCAGCTGCAGCTCACGGAGTTGCCGATCGAGGAAGAGGTCGCGGCCCGGTTCATCATTGGCAATCTCGACGAGCGCGGTTACCTGCAGGCCACGGTTGGCGAAATCGCCCGGCAATCCGGCGTGTCGGAAGCCACCGTCGAATCCGCACTGGCTCGGGTTCAGCTACTGGATCCCGTCGGGGTGGGCGCGCGGGACCTGCAAGAGTGTCTGCTCATCCAGGTCCGGGTATTGAAGATCGATGATCCCCTGGTGCTGCGCATTCTCGAGGAGTGTCTCGATACGCTGATCAAGCGAGACTTCCGAGGGGTTGCACGGGAACTCGACGTCTCCGTGACCGAGGTCGTCGTCGCCGCCGACATCATCGGCCAACTCGAGCCGCGTCCGGGTCGTGCGTTTGGGGGCGACGAGCCGGTGTATATCGTTCCCGATATCTACGTCCACAAAGTCAACGATGACTTCCACATCGTCTTGAACGATGACGGGATGCCGCGGCTCCGGATCAACGGTCTCTACCGCGAGGTTCTCTCGCGTGGAAATAGCGCCTCGAAGGACACCAAGGAATACGTCCAGGAGAAGGTTCGATCCGCGCTCTGGCTCATCAAGTCGATCCATCAGCGCCAGCGCACCATCTACCGGGTGATGGAGAGCATCATCAAATACCAGCGCGAGTTCTTCGAGCGGGGCATCAACCACCTCAAGCCCCTCAATCTCCGCGACGTCGCAGACGACATCGAAATGCACGAGTCGACGGTCAGCCGGGTCACGACCGCGAAATACGTCAATACGCCTCAGGGAATCTTCGAGCTGAAGTACTTCTTCAACTCCAGCATCAACCGGGTCGTGGGCGACGCCGTGGCGAGCGAGAGCGTCAAGGAGCGGATCCGCAAGCTGATCACGGCCGAGGACCCCCGCCGCCCCCTCTCCGATCAGCGGATCGCCGAGATGCTCAAAGTCGCCAATATCGACATCGCCCGCCGCACGGTCACGAAATACCGAGAATCGCTGAATATTCTCTCATCGACGAAACGCCGCGAAGTCGGCTAGCCTCCCGCCCGCAATTTGAGGGAACTCCGATGAAGATCATGGACATCCTCGTGAACGATGCTGTGATCCTGAATTTGGGGATCGGCAGCAAGCGCGAGGTGCTCGCAGAAATGGCTGACGCGCTGGCGAAGGTCGAGCCTCAGATCGAGGCCGATCGTCTGCTGGAGGTACTCCTGGAGCGCGAGGCGCTACAGAGCACCGGGATCGGGGATGGCGTCGCAATCCCTCACGGGAAGATGGCCGGCCTCGACCGCCTCGTCGCGACTTTTGCCCGGAGCCCGGAGGGGATCGATTTCGAGTCGATCGACCGCGAAGCCACCCATCACTTCTTCCTGCTCGTCGTGCCCGAGCACTCCGGTGGTCAGTACCTGAAGGCTCTGGCGCGGATCTCGCGCTTCTTCCGAGACGCGGCGTTCCGCCAGCAGCTCACGAGTGCC
>JAFDAW010000220.1 GCA_019313605.1 Deltaproteobacteria bacterium | reverse complement strand
GCCCGCATCGAGCCACTCCGCGGTCGCGTATGGATGGGCGTCGTCGATCCGCAAGATCTCCACGCCGTGCAAGCCGGCATCGCTGAACAATTCCGCGACCTTCTCGGCTGAGCGCTCGACCTGGGCGGGATCGAAGCCCGCTGCCGAGACGCTCGGGATCCGCGCGAGTTCGATCAGATCTTCGATCGTCGCGTCGAAGCGATCGTCGATGGAGTCGAGGATTTCTTGGGGTGCCGGCACGGCCGCGCAGGGTAGCACGAGATCGGCGGTAACAACGCGGCCGCTACGCGGCGCGGTCGGAATCGCGGCGGTCGGGGCGCAGCCGAATCAGGGCCGGCAGCACGATCAGGTTGCAGATCAGCGTGAAGGTGACGCCGATCGTCAGCAACCTTCCCAATGTCGCGAGACCCAGATGGGTCGCCAGGCCGAGGCTTCCGAAGCTAGCGATCGTCGTCAGGGCGCTGTAGGCAACCGCCCGCGCCGTGCTCGTCGCCAACAGGTTCACCTCACCTTCCGTGGCGGACCGCGCGCGATGCACCAGATGGATCCCGCTGTCCACACCGATCCCCAGCAACAGCGGAAGCACGATCACGTCGGCGAAGTTGAAGGGGATGTCCGCGAGTACCGCCGTCGCCACCGTCAAAGCAGAAGCGAGCAGGAGCGGAATCAACACGAGCGCGGTGTCATCGATCCGCCGCCAGAGGATCAGCAGGAACAACGTAATCACAACGATTGCCGAGAGCATGGCCTGGGTCAGGGCGCGGACGACCGACCGGCCGGATTCGAGAATCTCCGACGCGCTGCCCGCGACCTCGGGCGTGATGGTCTTGACTTCGTCCACGAAGGCCGCCAGTGCGGCGTGATCGCTCAGGTCATCGCGCGGAAAGATTTGGAGCCGCACGCGCCCGTCGGCGGTGATCATCCGCTCCAGAATCGCGTCGGGCAACTTCTCCAACGCCACGTGACCGGCGGACAGCGCGGCGTCCAACACCCTCAGTTGCTCCGGCAGGCTGCCAAGCATGCTGCTCTGGAGCGCTTCGATTTCCCGCGTCGGATCCGGGGAATCCTCCAGCCTTCGGAGGTAGCGGTCGAGAACCGGGCGAAGCTGGCTCGCGCTCGCCACCAACTCCGACTGCTCGCCGGTAGCCTGCAAGCGACCGAGTTCGCGAGAGAGATCGACGAGCGCCTCCAACTGCTCTGCAACCGATGGGGGCGGAACAATGCCGTCGGGTCCGGGCGGCGGCGCTACGAACATCGCGACGTCTTCGATGATCTCGAGCTTGTTCGCCTGATCGGTGGGCACGTAGTCCGACACGGTGACCACCCGCTCGACGACGTCGAGCGCTTCGATCCGCTCGGCGAGCAAGTGCGCAGATTCGAGGCTCGGCGCGACCGCGTTGAGCGACCACGGCGACGAAATGCCCTTTTCCAGCAGCTCGTTGAAAGTCCGAACGGACTCGCTCGAGGGGTCGCGCACGTTGAGCGGATTGTTGTCGAAACGCGCCTGCGGCAATAGGAAGATCGCAGCGATCCCCATGACCAGAGCCGTGCCGCGGATGGCCCGCGGATGGCGCAGAGGAAGCCGCGCGAGGCTCGCGTTCGACCACGACACCCCTCCCGAGTACTTACGGCCCGTGGGTATCGGTCGCAGGCTGAGCAGCGCGGGAAGCAGCGTCAGCGTGCAGAACAGGCTGATGAACATGCCGGTGCCCGAGATCAGCCCGAGTTCGGCGACCCCGACGAAATCCGTCGGCACGAATGCGAAGAAGCCGATCGCGGTCGTCATCGCGCAGAGGAAAATGGAGCTGCCCACATCCCGTGCGGTCTCATTGAGAGCGACCGAGTGTTCGAGCCCGCTGGCCAGAAGCTCGCGATAGCGGATGCAGACGTGGATCCCGAAGTCGACGCCGAGCCCGATGAAGAGCACCGCGAAACAGACCGAGATCAGGTTGAGGTGCCCGATCGCCGCAGCCGTGAAGCCGGCCGTCCAGATCAGACCCACGATCAGGGTGACGAGCGTCGAGAACACCATTCGGAACGAACGGAGACCGAGAGCCAGGATGATCGCGACGAGTACGAGTGAAGCGATTCCCGCCGCGACCGCCTGGGTTCGAATCACCTCCATCTCTTCGAAAGAGAGCGCGACGTCTCCGGTAATCCTCACCCTGACACCCGACTCCGGCGTGAAACCGAGTTCGCTCACAATCCTGCGCACGGCGAGGATCGAACCCTTCGCGGGCTGGAATTCGTCGAATTCCAGCACCGGCTGCACGAGCAGGAAGCGCCGGCGCGAATCGAGATCGATATCGCCCTCGGCCAGAACTTCGGCCCAGGAGAGGTGATAGGGTCGGCCTTCGATGCGCGCGCTGAGCGCCTCGAGGAAGCGATCGAAGAGCGCGTGCAACTGCTCCCCCGACACGTCGCCCTCGCGCACGGCTCGCCCGCCGCGGGCCATCATCGAAGTCAGCCCCCGCAGTGTCCCGTCGCGGGACAGTTCGGCCAGATACGGCTGGGCGATCGCGAGCTTGTCGGCGAGGTCCTCCAGCTCTTCGGTTTCCAGGTACAGAAAGGCGTGATTCTCGAAGAACTCACCGCCGCCCGGAAGGTAGGCGCGGTGAAAATACCGAGGCTCCGCCTCCAGGCGCGCAGCCAACAACGACGCCGCTTCGCCGGCTCGCTCGGGCGTGGGCGCATCCACCACCACGAACATGTTCTCGTAGAGCATCGGAAACGCCTCTTGGTAACGGCGTTCGACCTGCTTGAAGGGAAGATCTTGCGAGAAGAGCGACTCAGTATCGCCGTGGATTCCGAGGTGGCCGACGACATAGTAGATGACGGCGACGGTCACGAGCAGCATGGCGACCGCGGTCAGAACGGCGTTTCTCTGCACCGTGCCCACCCACCGTGCGAGCCATCGACCGATTAATTGTTCGATCGAGTTCACGATCGCTCATTCTCCCTCTAGAGGCGTTACTGAGACTTCCAGGTGGCGGTGGGAAAGCGATCGGAGTCTAGCCAAACACTTCGCTAGACTCGACGCGAAGGAGCCACCGGTCAATACCGACGCTCCCGATCAGCTGAGGGAGAAATCAGGTGAATTTGCAATTGACTCGATCCCGCTCGGCGCGGCTCAGATCGAATACCGCCATCGGGGTCACTGTCTTGCTTTTGCTCGCGAGCCCGAAGCTCGCGCTGTCCGACACCCAGGGAACGCCAGAAGCCGGTGCACCCGCGACAGAATCCAGCTCCACCGCGGTGGGGTCTGGCGCGCCCTCGAAGGTGGTCGACACGCTTCACGACAATCTGATCAGCGTGATGAAGAATTCGGAAACGCTCGGTTACGACGGCCGCTTCGAGCAGCTGGAACCCGTGATCAACGAACTCTTCGACATCCCGTTCATGGCCGCAAAATCGGTCGGACGCCACTGGAAGAGCGTTGACGAGGAGGACCAAAGCCGCCTGCTCACCAAATTCGGGCAGTTTACGGTTGCCAACTACGCCGGCCGCTTCACCGGCTACTCGGGGCAGTCCTTCGAAACCTTCAAGGAGGAAGCAGCCAAGCACGGAACCGTCATGGTCTTCAGCCGCCTGGACAAAGGAGATGGCGAGACGATACAGCTCAACTACCGGCTGCGGCCGGATGGGAATGACGGCTGGAAGATCATCGACGTCCTGTTGAATGGAACTGTCAGCGAACTCGCACTGAGGCGCTCGGAGTATTCCTCTTTGATCCAGCGCGAAGGTTTTACGGCGTTGATGACAGCGCTCAACGCACGCATCGACGACCTCTCCGGCGGCAAAGTCTCCGATCAAGCCAGCTAGGAGGCTGACCCGCTTGTCGGGTCAGCCGACGACGCGAAGCGAATCCGCAGGATTCGCCCGCTAGGAGCGCGATCCCGGAACGGGATTGCGCGACGCCGCAAGCGAATCCAAAGGATTCGCCCGCTAGGAGGCTGACCCGCTTGTCGGGTCAGCGGACGACGCGAAGCAAATCCGCAGGATTCGCCCGCCAGGAACACGATCCCGGAACGGGATTGTGCGACGCCGCAAGCGAATCCGAAGGATTCGCCCGCTAAGAGGAACGAGATCCCGCGAGATCACTCCTGGTACCTCAGGATATGGGCAGCGCGGCTCTGTAGAAAGGCGCTGCGCAACGCCGCGTAGAAATCGACAGACGATCCCTCGAGTGCTTTTAGCGCGGGATCGTGGGCATCCAGGGTCGATAATCCGCTGCCGGCGCCGATCAAGAGGTTCGGGGTAAGGGGGAACAGGTAGAACAGCGGATGAAGCCACATGTCGACGGCGCCGCCGACTCCATCGCGAATCGTACTGGGCCCGAGAAGCGGCAACACCAAGTAGGGTCCGGGACCGACACCGTAACGCCCGAGCGTCTGCCCGAAGTCAGACTTGTGATGCTCCCAATCGGCTTCGATTGCAACATCGAAGATCCCCCCGAATCCGATCGTCGAGTTCAGAACGAACCGCCCAACGGTCGTCGCGGCGTCCTTGAAGCGGAGTTGCAGTAGATCGTTGACCAACGTCGGGGGTGTCGCCAAGTTGAGGAAAACGCGGCGAACGGCCTGCCGGCCGGGCTTGGGAACCACGAACCGGTATCCGCGAATCAGTGGATCGAGGACGTACCGGTTCAATCCGCGGTTGAAGTTGAGTAGTTTCCGATTCGTGCGCTCGAAGGGATCGTACGTCGCGGTCTCTTCACCAAAATCGAACTCGTCATCGAAGAGATCGTCGTACTCCGAATCATCGTCCGCGGTATCCGACGAGAACTCCTCTCCAGCCGGAGCACCACCCTCATCATCCGCGGTATCCGACGAGAACTCCTCTCCAGCCGGAGCACCACCCTCATCATCCGCGGCATCCGATGAGAACTCCTCCCCAGCCGGAGAACCACCCTCATCATCCGCGGCATCCGACGAAAACTCCTCTCCAGCCGGAACGA
>JAFDAW010000020.1 GCA_019313605.1 Deltaproteobacteria bacterium | reverse complement strand
GGACGGGCCGCTTGGGGTGCTCGATCGCCGGGCGCCCGACGGACTCTTCGATGCCCAACCAATCTCGCACGTATCCGATGTCGCCGAACGGGACGCCGGTTTGTGCCATGCCGAACGGCCCCGGGTTCATGCCGAGAAAGATCACCGCCTTGGGATCGTCCCCATACGATCGGATGTAGCGGTTGTGGGCGCGCCGCGCGTACTCGAGCGGGTTGTAGACATGGGTGACGGGGGTGGCGAAACGCAGGTCCGCGAGCTGCTCACAGAGCTTTCGCGTCGTGGCTCGAACCTTCGAGGCGATCTTTCCCCGCATGCGGTGTGCTCTCCAACGAGTTGCCGTCCGCGCCCGGGCCCACACCGAAAACGATCGATGGGTGCCGGCCTCGGGGCCGATTGCGAATCCGACGTGGGCGGTCGCAAAGTCGACTCGTGTGTCCGTTTTGGGTAGGGGATGTAACGGCCTTGGCGGTGTCGCCGCAAGCGGCTTCTCAATCGATGCGGGCTGATTTCTCGCGCGCGCGGGCAGCGGAGACGCTCGGAGCCCGGCCTCAGGGCGATTCCTGGCCCGTTGGGGGCGCAGAGTCGTGCCCGGTTGGACTAGAATCCCGCAAGTGCCCGGGGGGGTGTGCGGCGCGAAGGTTCCATTCGCGGCGGAATCGCTGGTTCGCTACAGGCTGTCTAACGGGATCGACCGACAGGTCGACTTCTGTGCGGCAGCCGACCCCACCCCCAGGTATGGCACAAGGAATACGCGGGAAGCACCTCGGGACTGGAGCGCATGAGCGAACCCGAAGAACCGGAATTTCGGATTGCATTCGATGGCGTTTCGCTCAAGCGCGGCGAGCGCGTGATCTTCGACGGACTGTCCTGCGGATTTCCGCGCGGTCGGGTTTCGGTAGTTCTCGGAGGCAGCGGCGCGGGCAAGAGCACCCTGATCCGCATGATCGGAGGGCTCCAGAGGCCCGATAGCGGCAGCGTCCGCGTGGCCGAGCAGGACATCACCGGGTTTTCCGAACGCGAACTCTTCAAGGTGCGAGACCGGATCGGGATGCTCTTTCAGGGCGGAGCGCTGCTCGACTCGATGACGGTTGCGGAGAACGTCGCGCTGCCGTTGCGTGAGCACACCCGTCTCGCTGAAATGGATATCGAGTCCGAGGTCGATCGCCGGCTCGTGGCGGTGGGCCTTTCCGATACGGGGCACCTCTATCCCCGGGAACTCTCTGGGGGCATGAGTCGCCGGGCCGCATTGGCGCGCGCGATCGTGATGGATCCCGAAATTCTCCTGGTCGACGAGCCTTTTTCCGGTCTCGACCCGATCAATGTGCGACGCATCGAAGCGTTGCTCGTCGACCTGAATCGGCACCTCGATCTGACGTTGATCGTGACATCCCATCACATGGCTTCGTCACTCCGCATGGCCGATCGGCTCGTTTTCATGGTCGACGGAATCGCGATCGCGGGTCCGCCCGACGATCTTCTCAAGAGTGCGGACGAGCGCATCGTGGAATTCCTCATCGCCGAGAGCGATAGCTTCGCAGAACATCACGAACTCGACGTCACCCCGTTGATGGATCGTCGGACTACGCCCGATCGTCGGAAGAACTCGTGAAATTCACAATGATTGAAAATATGGGGTATCGGTCGCTGGTGGTGCTCGAGCACCTCGGCAAGATTGCGCAATTCGCACTTCGGATCGTGGTGTGCTTGCTGGGGCGCCCTTATCGGATTCGCCGGATCGTGGCCGACGTGTACGATGCCGGCGTCTTGTCGCTTCCCGTCGTTTGCCTCTCTGGCGTCGTGGTCGGCGGGACGCTCAGCCTGCTCGGCTACACGACGCTGGTCCGCTTCGGCGCCGAAGAGGCCCTCGGTGCGTTGGTTGGACTCTCAGTGATCCGGGAACTCGGGCCGGTCCTCACTGCGCTACTCGTAACCGGGCGCGCGGGATCTGCGATCGCGGCGGAAATTGCGACGATGGTGACCACCGAACAGTTGGACGGCCTGCGGATGATGTCGGTCGATCCGGTCGACTTCGTCGTGTCGCCGAAGGCACTCGCGCTGCTGATCGTGATGCCACTTCTCGCGGGGTTATTCATCGTTTTCGCGCTCATGGGTGGTTACGGGGTTGCGGTCGGATTGCTCGGCGTCGACGGCGGTTCGTTCATGGCCAGCATGGAAGGATCCGTCAAATTCTGGAACGACGTCATCGGAAGTTTTTCGAAGGCGATCACTTTCGGCGCACTGACAGGTCTGATCGCGACCTATCGCGGCTATATCAGCGAACCGACGGCCGCCGGCGTGAGCGCTGCGACGACGGGCACCGTCGTGGTTGGGTCCGTCGCTATTCTGATTTGCGACTTCTTCCTCAATGGATTCTGGGGAGTCTAGGAGCGTGACCCCAGAATGGGGTTGCACGACGCCGCAAAGCGAATCCGCAGGATTCGCCAGCTAGGAGTGCGACGCCAGAATGGGGTTGCACGACGCCGCAAAGCGAATCCGCAGGATTCGCCAGCTAGGAGGCAATAATTGTCATGAAACGCTCTCCCTTGCGCGATCTCATCGTCGGTATTTTCGTGCTCTGTGGTCTCGTTTCGATCGGATATCTCTCGATCGAGCTGGGTGGGCTTTACTACAGCGGCCCCGCCGGTTTCAAACTCATCGCGACTTTCGATGAAGTGGGAGATCTCAAACCTCGCTCCGCGGTCGTGATCGCGGGCGTGAGGGTGGGGCAGGTGGTATCGATCGAATTGGATGACATTCTCAGGGCGCGCTGCGAACTCGATGTCGATCCGAACCTGGAGCTGGACGTCGAGACCTCTGCTGCGATCAAGACGGCGGGGCTGCTCGGCGAGAAATTTATCGCTCTTGAGCCCGGCGGCTCGGACGAAATGCTTGAATCCGGCGACGAGATCGACCGAACAGTATCTGCACTGTCGATCGAAAGCCTGGTCGGGAAGTTCGTGAACGACACGGGTTTGGAGGGGGACTGAGGATGAGGCCTTGCGGGAGGGATCCGGCACCGCGAACGCGCCGCGCCGCAGCGGCCGTGATTTCTACGGCACTCATCGCAGGGATCTCCTGTGCGCCCATCGCCGGCCCTCGCGATCCTTCGGACCCCTGGGAGCGGATGAATCGCGGAACCTTCAAATTCAACGAGAGCCTGGATCACTGGGTCATCGAACCCGTCGCGAAGGGCATGGATTTCGTCCTCCCCGATCCCGTGGAGCGCTCGATTAGCCGATTCTTCGAAAATTCCAGGATTCCGATTCATTTCGGGAACGCGCTGCTGCAATTCAAACCCGTGTCGGCCGTCGAAGACCTCGCTCGTTTCCTGGTCAATTCCACCATCGGACTCGCGGGATTCTTTGACCCCGCCACCCATATCGGACTCGAGGCGCACCAGGAGGATTTTGGCCAGACCCTCGGTTTCTGGGGGGTTCCAGCCTACCCCTATCTCGTACTGCCGATATTTGGGCCGTCCAGTCCGCGGGATGCCGTCGGCCTGACCGCCGATACGTTTTCGACCGTCTATCCGTGGTTCATACCGATCTATGCGAGCTTTTCGATTGGCGTGGGCCACCGGCTCAATTGGCGCTCGCTCGCGCTCGACCAGATCGCGGCGGAACGCGAAGCTGCTCTGGACTATTATGTAGCGGTACGAAACGCCTATTTGAGTTACCGCGAAAACCAGGTGCGGGACCAGAAGGAAGACGAGACGGATGATGAAGACCTCTATTACATCGACGACTGAACGACGGACGCAGGGGCTGTTACGGCTTGCGCGCACAGCCACGGTGGTGCTCGTTGCCCTGGCGAGCGGCTTCGCCGCACCGGGCGCTCGCGCCATGACCGAATCCGAGGCGGGCGCACGCGCCGTCGTATCCGAAACCGTCGACGAAGTTCTCGCTGTGCTTCGCGATAAATCCGTCCCGACCGAGGAGCGAATTCGCTCACTAGAGAAGATCGTCTACGGGCGCTTCGATCTCTACGTGATGTCCCGTCTGGTACTCGCCCGAAATTGGAAGCGGTTCTCCGAGAACCAGAAGGCGGAGTACGTCGAAGAATTCAAGCAATACCTGACGAACAGCTACGGCAGCCGGATCGAGCGCTACGACCAGCAGGAAGTGGAAATCATCGGAGAGCGCGAGGAGCCGCGGGGCGACGTCGTGATTCAGACGAAGATCCTCGGCGGCGAGTTCGAGGGCGCGTTGGTCGACTACCGATTGCGGAAACAAGGAGCGGGCTGGCGGGTGATCGACGTCGTGATCGAGGGCATCAGCATGGTTTCGAACTACCGCGACCAGTTCAAATCGATCGTGAGCACCGGCGGGCCCCAGCTGCTGCTGGAGAAACTCAGGGAAAAGAACGCCGCGGGGATGGTGGTCGACGAAACGTCGGCCAAGTAGCCACCGGGTTGTTCAGACCTCTAGCCCGCACTATTCATGAAACCCTCTGCTGCGGACGCAGATCGCACCGGATCTTCGCGACCTCCTCCCTCCGGCCGCCTCGACGGGCTTCAGGTACGCCTTCGGCGACCTCCAGTCCGGGGGCCGCAAATCTCCGGAACGCTCTGCGCCCTCGCGACGAGGGATCATGAATAATGCGGGCTAGGGCTGCCGGTACCCCGCGATGTAACAAATCCAGGCCGGATCATCGGGCGCCTGCTCTCGCGGGCTAAAGATGTCATTGCCCTCGCCGGTTTCGCGGTCTGTTCCTTCCCAATAGACCTCTGACCTGGCGAAGCCGGCCTCCTGCAGGAGTTCGCGGATCTCCGGAATCGACCAGAGTCTCCAGTCGTAGCGAAACGCTCGCTTCATTTGGCTGCCGTCCGAAAACTGGAAGTGGATGAAGTTGGTGACATCGTTGTGGATCGGATCGAAGCGGTGCTGATCCCAGATGTAGTCGAAGTCGTCATCCACTTCACGCGTCTCTTCGCTGGTGCGCTGGGCGTCTGCGCCGCCGTAGGCGTCGAGGATCAGCACTCCTTCGGAATTCAACGTCGCGTATGCGCACTTGAGATAATTCAGCAGTGACGCGCGCTCCTTGAACAGGAAATAAGAGAAATTGAAGGCGACCGTGACGTCGACACTTTCGTGTCCGATGTCGAGCACATCCCCTTCGATCAGCTTCACCCGGGAGGCCTGGTCGTCTTTCAGTTTGCCGACATTGTGCTCGCGCCCCCACTCGAGCGGATCGGGGTCGAGGTCGATCCCCCATGCGCGGTGCTCGCTCGACCGCTGCACCCACCGGCAGGCCAACAGCGCGGTCCCGCAGAAATCTTCGCGGAGTGTTCGCGCGGGACGCGCAAATTGATTGCGGAAGACTTTCTGGATCAGCGGGATGTCCGCGTCGGGTTCCTGAACGGCCCGCTGGTAGAGGTCGTGCTTGTCTGCGGTCCTCGCGAGTTTCACGGTCTTCGCCGCTCGCCGTTTCGAACTTTTCTGCTTCTGCTTTCGCGCCATCTGGTTTCACCCGCCTCCTTTTCGAACCGTACGAATGGGCATCCTCGCTCAGAACGTGGCTTGACTCAATGACCTGCCGGTTCCTGATCTGCTGAATTTTTCCAGAATCGCGGCGTCAAACGGGCAGGTCCACAAGTAGGAGGAATTGTAATGACCCGAAACGCTCAGGCACAACCGAAATGGCTCTCCGGCGCGATCATCGCGTTCCTCGCGATGCTGCTGTTCGCTCCCAGTGCCGCGTGGGCGGGCTCCCGCGATTACGACTACGACCGCCATCGCACTTCCGACGGTTACTGGTCGCAATCCGATGACGCGCGTCATTGGAATGCCTCCCACAAGAGCCACCACCACGCCTCCCATAAGCGCCACCACAAGGCCTTCCGCAAGCATTGGAAGCACGGGAAGCGGCGCGGACACCAGAAGCACTACGTCGATTACTACTGCAGGCCGTGTGATCGCTACTTCAGCGCACGAACCGGACTCTACGATCACGTCAACGCTCGACACCGGGTTCCCTACCGGCAGCTCGAAATAGCAGTCCACTTTGGTGAGTTTGGCTGGATCTTCTTCGGCGGATGATCGGGGGAAGTCAGCGAGTGGCCGCGGCTGGTCAGGCGGCTTGACGGCTCACGAACTGGGCGGCGGCGAGGTGGGTCGCCGTCGCCCGCCTTCGATCCCGGCGACTCAGAGGTCGGATGCAGCGGCTGCGGTGATCAGATCCAGAAACACCGGGTCTCGCCAATCCCGACCGTCATTGCCGAAACGCGCGACCACGAGGTTCAGCGAACGGATCACATACAAACGCTGGTTGCCCGCGCCAGCCGCCATGACGATATCTCCCCGTTCTTCGGGGCGGGCGGCGGATGGATCCGCAGTGGATGCTCGCGATTTTGCTGCGGAGGGCTCGCGGGTATTCAACCAGAAGGTGAGGCCGAAGCTCGGTTGAATTTCGCTGGGCTCGAGACACGCTTCGATACCCGCCGCGTCGAGCACGGGTTCTCCGTTCCAAGACCCCAGGTCTCTGATCAAGATGCCGAATTTCACCCACTCGCTGGCCGTCATTCGCGCCCCGTTTGCGAGATCGGGATTGCCGGCTGCGTCACGCTCCCAGCTCTCGATCTCCAACCCGATCGGGTCGAGGATCTGCGTCTCGAGGTAGCTGAGCGGGTCGATTCCCTTGGGCGCGAGCTTGCGGCGCAGCACTTCACCCAACACAGCGAGGTGGCTGGGACCCACCTGGAAGCGCTCACCCGGTGCCGCGACCATCTCGAGGGTGAGCGCGCGCTCGTATTGGTTGGCGGGCTTTTCTCGCAGCAGGGGGTAGACGCCGGATTCCAGGCCGCTCGTGTAGTGGAGTAATTGGCGAATGCGCATGTCGCTTTTCCAGCGCACGTCCTCCCACTCTTCGATCGTGAATGCGACCGGCTCGTCGAGGTCGAGCAGGGCTTCGTTATCGGCGGCCACAGTGGCGGGGCCCCAGAAACTCTCGCTCGCGCCGTGTAGCGGATGGGCTTCGTCGAGTTCATGGCCGTTCTGGCCGATTGCCAGTGCGACGCGGTCTCCCTCGATCACGACCAGAGCCAGGCCACCGTGGCTTGCGGAGTACGCGGCGGCTTCTTCGTAGGCTGCATTCTCGATCGTGAGCGTTGGCGTGTGCTCGACCGCGAGTTCCGGTGTGACCGGCTTCGCGACGGGCTCGACGAGGGGCGGATCGGAGCGGGAAGCTCCTGTGCAGCCCGGTAGCGCGAACGCCAGCGCAGCTGTTGCGAGCAAGAAAATGTCTTTCAGTGTTTGCATCATGATCTTCCGAGAGTCGTTCGTGTCGTGGGATCCTACCCAAATCAAGCAGTGGGGTCGTATCCGCGGTTGCGTGTCAGCCAGCTATTTTGGGTCTTCGAATTGGGGTGCGCGCCGTTCCAGATTCGCGCGGACCGCTTCGATCTGATTGGGGCCGCCGATCAGCGGTCGCTGGAGTCGCGCCTCGCGTTCGAGGCGCTCTTCGATCGCGCCCGGATCGGATTCTCCGAGCAGCTGCTTTGCGGCGCGAATTGCGTCTGGCGACCGCCGGGCCATATCGCGCGCGAGTTCGAAGGCTTGATCCCTCGGCGTTTTGCTCACGTGTGTGGCCAATCCGAGCTCGCGCGCTTCAGTGCCGAAAACGATTCGGCCGGTGAAGACGAGCTCCTTCGCGACGTCGATCCCGACCAGGCTCTGTAGTGAAACGGCGCCCGTCATGTCCGGGATCAGGCCCCACTTGATTTCCATCGCCGAGAACCTCGCGTCCGGCGCGACGAAGCGAATGTCCGCGGCCAATGCGATTTGAAATCCCGCACCGAAGGCGACCCCGTGAACTGCCGCGATCACGGGAACCGGCAGCTCCGTCCAGACCCAGGCCGCGCGTTGCACGAAGTTCGCGGGGCTCTCGGTGTCTCGTTCGAGCAGCCCATCCACGTTGCTCTCGAACTTGGAAAACAGCGTGATATCCAGCCCGGCGCAAAAGGCCTGGCCCTCACCGGATAGGACCACGGCGCGAAGCGAGTGGTCCTTCGCGAGCGCGCTTCCCACAGTGCTGAGCGCTTCGATCATCTCGAGATCGCAGGCATTCATCTTGTCCGGCCGATTCAATCGGACATCAGCGATCCCTTCGCTGTCGATTGAAATGGAAACCCGGTCGGACATGGGATCCTCCTGGCGCCTGGGCGCTCGGCTGTAACCAACAGGCCAACTGTTGGCTTCGGGGCAGGAGCGCTTGCTGTCAGATCGTATCATGGATCGAATGGGCCTGAATAATGGGTGCCTGATCAGGCGGCTGCTAGGCCAGCGGGTCGGATCCAGCGCGCTTGAGAAGCGAACTCCAGAAGAGTGCACCCATACCAAGGGCTAGCCCGAGCAATCCGAGCCACCAGGTCTGGGGTTGAATCCAAATCAGGAGAGCACTCAGGCCGCAAGTGATTACTCCTATCAGCGCGACCTTCCGCGGCTCGATTGCATCGGAAGCCTCGCGCAGTCGTTCCTCGCGGGAAACCTTGAGATCGCTATCCGGAAATTGTTCGACGAACCGCGAGATCCACAGCCCGTACGATACGAGAGCGAGCAGCAGGACGGCTCCAGGCGCCGCGAGAGCGTTGAGGGTCTCCGCGAGGTCCGCCCCCTCGGATTCGAAGATCGGCTGGAGCTCGTAGGCGGTCCATGTGCCGATTCCGATCACGGAGCCCAGCAAGTACGACGCTGCACGAGATGCCTTCTCCTTCGCGCCCTCGTCCGTCAGCCGGTATCCGCGATGAGCCAACCCCCACGGGAAGAAGACGGTGGTGCCGTCTTCGGCTTCCCGAAAGAAGGCGCGCTCAATGGGTACTTGCTCGTCCATTCAGATGGAATCGACACGCCGATCCAGTCACTTTAGTCACGCGCGGGCGCCTAACGTTTCGGGAATGGCCGCATGCCAGGCCGAGAAAACCAGATCACTCTGACCATCTGGAAGGCTGATTCGATGCGGCCTAGTGCGTGTTGCACTTTAAATGTGAACCTAAACTGAAGCGGCCGTATTAGTAACGCTTGACAGTATTAACGGAAAGCGTTACTATCCGAGATTGTGATCCGAAGTTTCGCGGACAGTCGAACCGAGAAGGTGTTCGAGAGGCAGCGAGCCCGGAGGCTGCCTCCGGATGTGCAGAGACGAGCCCACCGGAAATTGCTGCTGATTGATGCTGCGGAGGTTTTAAGCGATTTGAGAGTTCCGCCCGGCAATCACCTCGAACGGCTCAGCGGAGGGCGTGCCGAGCAGCACAGCATCCGGATCAATGATCAATGGCGGATCTGCTTTCGATGGGAGAGGGGAGATGCCTACGACGTCGAGATCACCGACTATCACTGAGAGGACAATACCATGCCCCGAAAAGCACACCGGCCAATTCACCCCGGAGAAATATTGCTTGAGGAATTCTTGGAGCCGATGGAGCTGAGCCAGTACCGGTTGGCGAAGGACATCAGCGTATCCGCGCGGAGAATCAATGAGATTGTGCACGGAAAGCGGGGAATTACCGCAGACACGGCTCTTCGACTGGCGCGTTACTTTGGAACGTCCGAGCACTTCTGGATGAACTTGCAGATCCACCACGATCTCGTAGTTGAGAAAGAGCGACTCAAGGGCAGGTTGGTTCGTGAAGTATCGGTGTTGGAAGAGGCAAGCTGATCAATCAGCTGCAGTTCCTTGTTAGGTGGCGCGCGGACTGCCACCGGACCAGACCACAGGCGACCACAGCTGCGCCCGCACCTCTATTCGACCCGAATCAGGTGACGCGCGTGGAATACCTGGCCGTACATGTCGGTTGCGCGCACTTCGATCGTGTGGCTGCCGATGGGTGGGTTGGCGGGGAGGGTGCCCACCCAGAGGTGTGGCGATTTGAGTGCGGGTGGCAGGAAGAAGCGAGGTCGCGGGTTTCTCAGCAGGTCGCGCTCGATGGCGGCCAGGTAGTGGGGGTCTTCGCGGGCTTCCCGTTGTAGCGGAATCCAGCCGCCAGTTTTTCCCAGTCGCATTTCGACCTGGGTTCGCTCGGAGCCGCTGAAGACGTTTACGAGAACTTCGGTTTCGGCAGCGCTTTCGGAAGATGTGGCGCCCGGGGCGAAGATGTTCATTTGATGATCGGCCAATCTGCGCGCTGCTTTGAAGCGGACCGAGTAGTGGTGGCCGTCGAATTCGAGGATCGAGTAACCGTTGGGAGCGCCGCAGCGCATCGTTGCGTGGGGGATGCCGACTTCATCGGCCGCTCCGAGCCACCAGCTTCCAGAAGCGGTCGCATGAACCAACTGGTGGTGGGGCTGCGGGCCGTCGAAGCCTTCTTCGGGGCCGTAGAAGCGACTTTCTTGATGATGGGTATGTCCGACCATCGAGACGGTGTGGGGCCGGTCCTTCAGGATCTCGAACAACGCGCTCTTCTCTGCAACGGAGTGGGGCGGGCTCTCGAACGGAATGTGCATCGCCAGCACGACGAGTCGATCGTGCGGAACCGTTTTCAGGTAGTTCTCGGCGAATGCCAGTTGATCTTCCGAGATCCCAGCTCGAAAGGGTCCCACGGTCCCTTTCTCGTCCTTTCGCCCTTCGTACACGACGTCGTCGAGGACGATGAAGTGCACTTTCCCGTAAACGAACGCATAGGTCGGCGGCCCGTAGACGCGTTCGAAGGTTTCATCCGAGTGTTGGTCTGCCTCGGCGTGATAGTTCATGTCGTGGTTTCCGATGACGTTGTGCCACGGGATACCAATCTGGCCGATCGCCTGATTGAGCGGTTCGAAGAGTGAAAGGTCGTCTCCGACGAGGTCGCCGAGCGTCATGCCGAACGCGGCTTCTGTACCGATCACTTCCTCGATGATGTCGCGATTGAATAGGTCCAATTCTTCGAGGGTGCGGGGTTGGGGGTCCGCGAAGAGGATCGCTCGGAAGGAGCGCGGCTCCCGTTGGCGATAGAGGGGAAAGTCGATCTGATCCGGGAGCGGACCGGTGGGGGATACGCCCGGGAAGGCGAGATCCGTCGGTGAGCCATCGGGTTTGTGGATGTAGTAGAAGCGAGGCAGGCCATTGTCATCGACCGGTGACGCCCAGCCTCCCGGTTTGATGACGAAGAGAATCGTGTCATCGCCGACCGCGATCCGGTAGCGGCCTCGCCAATCTGTTTGCACGACGTCGCGCCCATTGGAAACGGCGACCCCCCGAACGCCGAAGTCGAAAGCGTCGCGCGCGCCGTTGGAATTGCGGTCGTGGAAGACCACTCCCGATGCGAACGGCTCTTCCATCTCGGCGGCGGCCGCGGGCAGAGCCGCAATTAACACCAGAAGCGCAATGCCTGATCGGAGTGCGAGCATTTAGTACCTGTCAGTGAGAGATCGGGTCGGGCATCACCGGTGCGAGGGCAGGGGCTGCCTTGCGCGGAGCCCGCACCTGCTCGCGGGCGCGTGGCAGAAAGACGGTGAAGGTGGATCCGCGACCCGGCTCGACTTTCACCGAGAGGTCGCCGCCGCAGATCTGAAGCACCCGGTACACGGTCGAGAGCGGGAGTCTGCGCTGGCCGCTCGGCTGTTCGGTGTCGGGGAGGGCTTGATCGAAGAGTCGGGTTAGCGCGTCCGCGTCGGGCTCTGCCCCGCTATCCCTGAATGAGATCGTCACATAACGATCCGGCGCCACGGCCGGCATCTGGCCCGATTCGCCGCCGGCAATTTCGAGGTTGGCGGATTCGATCACCAGCTCACCCCCCTCCGGCATCGCTTCCCGGGCATTCATCACCAGGGTGCGGGCGATTGCCTTGAAGGGCACGTTCTGAGCCGCCGCAAAACCGAGGTTGGGGTCCAGTTTCATCTCGAAATTCACCGATTCTCCGGCCAGCGTTCGAAGTTCGTTCCCGATGCGCTGCAGGATCCGATTGGGATCGATCACGCGCCCTACGTACTGATCGGAATGATCCCGGGGAAGTGAAGCGGTTTCGTTGCTGGCTGCTCCTTCAGGCTCATCCACAGTCGGTTGGCGCGTAACCGACTGCGAGCGCGCAGGGGTCGCGAGAGCCGGGCTCTCGGCAGAGGCTTTCGCCCCATCGCGCCGCGCGATCTCAGACCCGACACACTGCGCCATCAGGCGGATGAGGTCTTTTTCCGTTCCGCTGAAGCGATCGGTTCGCGGTTCGAAGCTCGCGAAGCTGAGCGTTCCGTAGGTGGCTCCGTCGATCCGAATTGCCGCACCCAGGTAGGCGCCGAATCCGAATGTGGCGCGCTCGCGGGATCCCACCGCGTCAGACTCTGGGATCTGCTCGATACCAACGGGTCGATCGGTATCCACGATGTTCTTGCAGACGGTTTCTTCGAGTGGAAAGACGGCGCCGGGAACGACCGGGAAGTCGTCGGGAGCGTGGATCGCGATGACCTCGTATCGGCCCTCGCGAACCCGCGCGACCATCGCGACCGCGAGACCGAATCGGGCGGCTCCCATTTCGAGCAGCTTGGCGATCTTGGCGTCGAGCGGCATGGAGTCGTTCTCGTTGAGCTCGTCGATGATGCGGACGGTTTCCATGCTGTCCCAGTGGAGTTTTTCGGCCCGGTCGCGTTCCGCGAGCGTGCGCCAGAGCGCGACCACGATGAGGACCCCCAGGGCTCCGACCGCGAGGCCAAGCAGCCGCTCCAACGAAGCGGCGTTCCAGCCGAGCGGATCGTTCCAGTTGGTCCACGCCGTAACGCCTTGATGGATCGCGATCAGTAGGAAAAGTGCACCGAAGAGTCCGACACGGGTCTCGCCACTGCGGTGCCAGAGCACCGCGCAGCCCACCAGAGCTGCGAGGAACAGTGCAATCGAGAGCAGCAGCAGTGCGCTCATGCTGAGATCTCCAATCTCAGGGCCCAGGTGCTCGACGCGCGGTGGCTCAGCTTCGCAGAAAATTCAGAAGTCGGCGAAGCGTAGCGGAATCGCGTCGATTCCGGTAAGCAACGCGCGGTTGGTAGGCGCCGTTGCCATCGGCGGGTGTTGCCGTTGCGAACCGCTGGGGGAGTTTCCGTGGCGAGCGAAAAGGTCGTCGGTCTCGGACTGTGCGTGATCGATCACGTCTACGTCGTCGAGCGGCTCGACTTTTCGGAGACGCGCATCCGATTTACCCAGCGTCTGGTTCTGCCCGGCGGCATGATCGGGACGGCGATCTCGCAGGCCGCGACGCTCGGCTGTGAGGCGCACCTGCTCTCCATGCTTGGCGATGACGCCGACGGCCGCTTCGTGCGGCGATCGATCGAAGAGATCGGGGTGAAGACCGAGCGGCTCGTGATCTCACCCGATGCCGAGACGACGGTCGCTGTGGTGCTCGTCGAGCGAAATAGCGGAGAGCGGCGTTTCATCGTTCCGGATCGACGAGCACTCGAGCGCGACGCCCCCGAGTTCGACCTGGCTGCGATCGATTCGACCACCACCTTGCTCGTGGATGGACACTTTCCCGAGCAGGCGTTGCGCGCCGTTGCGAAAGCGCGGGAAGTGGGGGCTTCGGTGGTCGGTGATTTCCATCGGCCCAGCCCCGCGGTCCGCAAGCTGTTGCCCTACGTCGATTTCCCGGTGGTTCCGCTCGAATTCGCGGAACTCATTTCAGCGGGAGATCCGCAGCGCGCGATGTTCGAAATGGCCGATCAGTTCGGTGGCACTCCCGTCGTGACACTGGGTGCGGAGGGAGGCCTCTATCTCGAAGAGGGTCGCGTGCGTCGCTTCGCGGCTCAGCCGGTTGCCGTCGTGGACACGACCGGCGCGGGGGACGTCTTTCACGGTGCCTTTGCCGCCGGCCTGTCCCGCGGATGGGCGCTCGAGAGAACGATCGAACTCGCTACACGGGCGGCCGCACTCTGCTGCACGGCCCTCGGTGGAGCAGGGCGCTTGATGACTCGGGAAGAATCACTCGCGGAGGTGTAAGCGAATCCGCGAGATTCGCCAGCCAGGCGGGACCGACAGGTCCCGTCGCCGCATAGCGAATCCGAAGGATTCGCCCGCCAGGCGGGACCGACAGGTCCCGTCGCCGCATAGCGAATCCGAAGGATTCGCCTGTTAGGGGATCAGGATTTCCATCTTGTCGATGGCGTGAACCGGCGCTGTTTCGCCCTTCATGAGGTGGCTGATCGCTGCATAGACGCGGCGCTGTTGCGCGACTCGCGACTGGCCGGTGAACTCCGCAGACGTCACCTTGACTTCGAAGTGCCCCGCACCACCCGCGGTCACCTCGACCTCGGCGCCGGGGATCGCTTGCTCGATCGCTTCCTTCAGGAGCTTTTCGGCCTGATCGCTGGGCGTGCTGAGGATCTGCAGGGTCATTGGGTTCCCATACCGCGCGTTTTCGCGGTGGACTGTGACGACGATTTGAAGGCGATCAGGTCGACCAGGACGTTGGTCGCCTCTGCGAGTTGCGGGGAGATTTCTTCTTCCTCCTCCTCCTCCAATTCACGATCGCCAGCATCTTGATCGGCGGTTTCGGCGTCGCCATTCGGGTCGTCCGTGCTGGAAGTCGTTTGGCTGTCGGTCGACTTCTCTCGCTCTTCTTCGAGCTCTTCTTCGCGTTCTTCCTCGCGCTGCTCGACCAGGTCGGCGGGTCGTATCACACCCGCGTTCTCGCGGTATTCCGCGAGTTTCTCGTAGACCTCTGCGAAATCTGAGCTGGCGTCGATGCGCCGCTTCGACTCGCTCGCCAGTTTTTCGACCATCTCCTGGTTCACCACTGCCCAGCTATTGGTAGGCGTATTTGCGATCGCGTAGCTGCTTCGGAAGGCATTGATCGAGTTGCCTTCGATCGAGAACGGCTGATGCTTCTCGCCGAAGTCGTCCCCACTGAGCGTCGATGGGATGACCACGTCGGCTTCAACGCCGTCGTGTTGGGTCGACTTGCCGCCCGGGCGATAGAACATCGCCGTCGTGATCTTCAGTGCTCCGAGTCCCGGCGGAAGGCTCTGGACGGTCTGCACGGTGCCTTTGCCGAAGGTGTGATCGTCGCCGGCGATCACTGCGCGCTTGTAGTCCTTGAGGGCGCCCGCGAGAATCTCTGCCGCCGACGCGCTGACCCGCGAGGTGTGGACCACCAGTGGGCCCGCGTAGAGGATCGACTCGTCGCGATCGGAGAGCACCTCCTCCTGACCGCGAACGTCCTGGACCTTCACAATCTCGCCCTTGCTGAGAAAGAAGCCAGAAACCGTGACCGCGTGGTTCAGCAGGCCGCCACCGTTGCGCGACAGGTCGAGCACGAGCCCGTCCGCTTTCGCTTCGTTTACCTGCCGCAAGAGGTCTGCGACGTCGTCCGTGCACTGGCGCTTGCTCGGGTCGGAATCTCCGTAAAAGGAAGGCAGCTCGAGGATGGCGAGCTTTAGCGTCTCACCGTCGACTTCTCGCTCTTCGAAGCGAAGCGCGGCCGCCTGGCCCTCGAGGCTGATCTCTTCGCGCACAATGGCGACCGTGAAGCGCTCCGTCGATTCCGCTTGTCGGAGAATCGTCAGCTTTACGGTCGTTCCCTTCTTGCCGCGGATCAGGCCGACCGAATCGCGCAGTGGCATGTCGATGATGTTGATCGCCTTCTCATCTCCCTGGCCGACCTCGATGATCTTGTCCTTCTGCTTGAGGACGTCGAGCGCATCCGCTGCGCCGCCCGGAATGATGCGCTCGACGACTGCGAACCCGTCGCGCTCCGATAGCGCTACACCGATGCCGATCAGCGAGAGTGACATGCTGATCCGGAAATCCTCGTACATTTCCGCCGAGAAATAATTCGAATGGGGATCGAGAGATGTTGCGAACGCGTCGAGGAAGTTCGAGTAGAGATCGACGGAATCGAGATCGGCGATGCGCTTCGTCCGCAACTCGTAGCGATGTTCCAGAAGCTCCTTCGCCTCTTCAAGCGGCGTCACATCGCTGACGTAGTTCGACATCTGGAAGTGGACGAGATTGCGCGTGAGTTGCTCGCGCTCGGCGACGGTCTTGGGGTAGCCGCGCTTCTTGGCGTCGATGATGATTTCGACCTCCATGTCGATCGCGTAGTTCTCGGCGCTCACGAAATCCTTCACGAACGTCGCGATTTCCTTCTGCCTCTGCGCAAACTTCTGGTGGACCGTCGAGATCGCCGAGCAGCCTCCGTTCTCGATCTTGCTGAACTCAGCCAGGAGCTGGGCCTTCATGGCTTCGATCTCGGACTCGAGCATCATGGACTGCGAGGGGTCGAAGCTGCGCAGGAAGACTCCGATCGTTCGGGTGCGCAATTCCGGTGTGAGTTGGCGGTGCCGGATGTGCTGGCCCAGGTATTTATTCATGAACTTCGGGACGGTTTCGCACGACAACGCTGCGGCGTGTGCATCCCTCTGGGCAGCGCTGATCGCGAGGATCAGCGTTAGCGAAATCAGGAGTGCTCGGAGTGTGGTTCTATTCATGATCGGATGTTCGGGCAGGTCATCCCATACCTTTACCTCAGCTCGGGCTCTCTCGCGCCTTTTGGCCCTCTCTGGCGGGGTCTCTCCCCAGGGGGCGCCAGGGCCACTATCTTCTGGCCGCTGGCACCCGGTTTGGATTGGAGGGAAGCCCCGTGAAGACCCTACTCAAGCTCGTACTTTCGCTTCTGGCACTGATCGTCGCGTTGGGCGTCGCCGCCTTCCTCTATCTGGACGTGATCGTTGGAAAGGCCATCGAAACCAGTTGCACGAAGGCCCTCGGCGTCGAAACGAGCGTCGGCTTCGTGCGAGTCGGGATCGTGACGGGCAATTTCAG